>CAZTZM010000123.1:0-1766 GCA_964618005.1 uncultured Myxococcales bacterium | reverse complement strand
GCCGAGCACGATGGCGGCGCCAGGCACCGCGGCCGCGGCATCCAGGATCGCCGGCTGCAGACGCCCGCCCGAGACGTCGTTGACGATCGACGCACCGGCCGCCAGCGCCGCCCGAGCCGTCCCGGCCTTGTACGTGTCGATGGAGATGCGCGCCGCCGCCGGCAGCCGCGCCTTCATCCCCTCGATCACCGGCACCACCCGCCGCTTCTCCTCGTCCTCCGGCACCGGGACCGACCCCGGTCGCGTCGACTCGCCACCCACGTCGATCCAATCCGCGCCTGCCTCAGCTATTCGGACGCCAGCTTCGATCGCCGCCTGGACCGAATCAAAACGTCCCCCATCCGAGAACGAATCCGGCGTGACGTTGAGGATTCCGACGATCAAGCACCTCTGATTCACGGCGACTCACCGGGCATCGGAGCGAGCATCGCGAGCGGGTCCAGGCAACGAGAGGCGCGGCTCCGCCGCGCCGGCGTCGGGCTGAACGAGGGGGCCCGCGGGAGAGCTAGCTCCCCCGCGCTCAAGCTTTGTCGGGGACGGGACGCGGCGGCGCGAAGATGCTGGGGCGCGCCGGCTTCTCGGCGGCGGCCTTGGCGGCAGCCTGCGCGGCCGTGGAGCGGCTGGTGTCGACCGGCCGGTTGAGGCGACCGCCCGTGAAGATGATGTCGATCTCGGCGCCGTCGACCGTCTCGTACTCGAGCAGAGCCTCGGCCAGGGCCTTCAGCTTGTCGAGGTTGTCCATGACGGTCTTCTTGGCCCGCTCGTAGTTGGTCGTCACGATCGAGCGAACCTCGCTGTCGATCTCGATCGCCGTCTGCTCGCTGTACTCCTTGCCGGCATCGCCGAAGTCACGCCCCAGGAACACCTCGGCCTCGCGCTTGCCGAAGTGCAGCGGCCCCAGCTTGTCGGACATGCCCCAGTCGCAGACCATCTTGCGGGCCATGTCGGTCGCCACCTGGATGTCGTTCGAGGCGCCGGTGGTGAGCTGGTGGAAGATCAGCTCCTCCGCCACGCGACCGCCCATCGCCACCGCGATCTGATCGTTGGCGCCGTCACGCGACAGGTTCAGCCGATCCTCGGCCGGCAGCTGCTGGGTGAGGCCCAGCGCGCGGCCGCGCGGGATGATCGTGACCTTGTGGACCGGGTCCGATCCCTTCATGAACTTGCCGACCAGCGCGTGCCCCGCCTCGTGGTAGGCGGTGACCCGCTTGTCGCTGTCGCTGATGATCATCGAGCGGCGCTCCGGCCCCATCAGGACCTTGTCCTTGGCCATCTCGAAGTCGCCCATGTCCAGCTGGCTCTTGTCGGCGCGCGCCGCCAGCAGCGCCGCCTCGTTGACCAGGTTCTCCAGATCGGCGCCCGAGAATCCCGGGGTCCCGCGGGCGATCACGTCCAGATCGACCCCACCGGCCAGCGGCGTCTTCTTGGTGTGAACGGACAGGATGCCGGTGCGCCCCTTCACGTCGGGGCGCGGCACCACGATGCGGCGGTCGAAGCGGCCCGGACGCAGCAGCGCCGGGTCGAGGACGTCGGGCCGGTTGGTGGCGGCGATCAGGATGACGCCGTCGTTCGACTCGAACCCGTCCATCTCGACCAGCAGCTGGTTCAGCGTCTGCTCGCGCTCATCGTGACCACCGCCGAGGCCGGCGCCGCGGTGGCGGCCGACGGCGTCGATCTCGTCGATGAAGATGATGCAGGGGGCGTTCTTCTTGCCCTGCTCGAACAGGTCGCGAACGCGGCTGGCGCCGACGCCCACGAACATCTCG
>CAZTZM010000122.1:0-35927 GCA_964618005.1 uncultured Myxococcales bacterium | reverse complement strand
CCCGCCAAGAACGGCTACGTCCCCATGCGCAAGCAGGGGTCGATCATCCTCGGCACCGGCGGCGACAACAGCGACGGCGACGGCGGGCAGTGGTTCGAGGGCGTCATGGCCAGCGGCGCCGCCAGCCTGCAGGCTGTCTATTCGCTCCAGGCGAACATCGTCTCGGCCGGGTACGGCAGGTAGCCGGATGCGACGCGGACTTCAAGTGGCCGCCGGCGCCTGACAGCCGCCCACCGCACAGCCGCTCTCGCGCGTCAGGGCCACTGGCGGCGGCCCCCCAAGGCCCGCCGCCAGTGGCACGTCCTCCCCCGGAGTGCGCTCCTGACATTCCTGATTGACGGATGGGCCCGCCGATTGTCACAGAAAGCTGCGCTATTCGTGCGGCTGTCGTCGCCGGTGTCGGGCGCTCAACCGCTTCCGCCCATCGTGACGGTCGTTTCGCTTCGCCGTGGCTCGTCGTACCTCGCCGCTCGATGGAGGGCTCCCCTCGGGGACCGGCGGCGACACCGGGTCGTCGATCGGGCCTTCGGCGATGCGCGTACCAAAGCTCGAAGGTGGCACGACGCCAAACCGTCCCGTCTCATGCAGACCCGGGCCGTCGCTGGGTGAGCCCGGTGCCGGCCGCACGGGCGTGGCCGCACATCCGAGCGCCAGGGTGACCAGAACGCACCAGGGGAACAGGTTTGGGCAACCGCCGATCACCACGACCGCTTAGCGCGAAGCGACGATCGTTATCGGAAGCGGTGTGGCCTGGTCCTCGACCGCTGCCGGCAGCGGTGTGACCACTTCGACAGTCGGCGGCGGCGTCACCTGCGCTTGCAAGGCGACGCTCGCGTGGTGCTTCGCTGCTGTCAGCTCCGTCGCTTCGCCGTGGACGGACGATAGGCACGTGTAGCACCGGCCGCGAACGACGGGCGAGACTCTGTGCAGGATGGAGCTCGAGAAGAGGAGCGCCGTCCCGAGCGGCGGCCGGTAGCGATGGCGACCGTATTCGGGAAAGCAAAGCTCGCCTCCTTCGTAGTCCTCGCTGAGGCTGACCGAGAGCGCGAAGCGCGGTCCAGGAAGGGAGACATCGTCGCGCTGAGAGGGCAGCGACGCGCCTTCTCCGTAGAGGGCGACGACGTGACGATCGGTCTTCGTCGCATGGAAGCCAAAAGCCTTGGTCATTTCCGGAACGATCCGCCTCTGGATTCGTACGCCGATCTCGGTGACCAAATCGTCATCCTCGATGACTTGGTCGACGCGTCGCTTGCCACCCGCGTTGCCCGTCACGTCGGGGATAGTCCTGAACGTCGCGACCAGCCGCCGACAGAGCTCCGGCTCGAACACGTCCGGGATGGAGAGGACGGGCGGTGGCACCTCGACGTTGGAACCGGCCTCCTTCTCGCGGATGGTCCGGAGCACGTCGAGGAGATGAGACCGCTCGACGCCGCTTTTCTGAAAACGGATCGCGGCGACGATCCGGAGCGTCGGGTCGAGGACGAACCAGCAGCGTCGGACAGAGATGGCGCCGGGGCCCGCCTTGGCGGGAACGACACCGTACAGGCTCGAGACCTTGAGATCGAAGTCCCAGAAGAACCGGATGCCCGGGAGGGCCGCCGTGGTTCGATGCTCGTACTGGTCGCGCCAGTCGATGCTCACGCCGAAGAACGACAGGTTCTCGTCGTCGAACAGGTTTCGGTTCTGCGCGACGAAGTCGAGCGCCCGCTGCCCGGCCTCGTCCTGGGTGCCCATGAAGAAGCACAGGACCAGATGTCGGCCCGCCGCCAGATCCAGTCGAAGTCTGGGACCCGCGCTGGTGATCTGCTCGAACCAGGGCGCCGGATCGCCGACCGTGAGCCGCCGATACCCGTCGGCCTCGGGTGGCAGTGGCTCTGTCATGTAACCCATTCCCGGCCTCCGAAGGCTGTCTGAGGGTGAGGAACTCTCTTACCCACACTGTCGTGGTGGTGGCGACGTTGTTAAAAAATCGCGTCAAGTGTGTGCGGCACGTTTTCCTGACAAGGCTTGCGGTGAGCCGACAAGGAGCTATCGAATGGGAACCCTCCGGCGGTCGACTCTGTTGTTGTTCGTTGTAATCTGCCTCGGTCCGTCACCCGCCGGGGCGACCACCGCCCTCACGGTCGACCTCTCGTCCCCGCTGGGGCCGGTCACGCATGCCGCGAGCGGGTCACTTTACGGTGTGCTAGAGACCAAGCCGGCCGACATCAATGGGCTGGTGGCGCCTCTCCATCCCAATGTCTTCAACAACCCAGCCTCTGATGTGCAGCAGCCGGTGGGTGACGCCATCGTCGTGGCCGGCCGGGTCGCATCGACGGGGGCCCGGGTCAGCATTCGGCTGGCGGATTGGTTTCCTGGCTGGCCGTACGGGTTCACCAGCATGACGGACTGGTTCAACAAGATCGGCCAGACCGTCTCTCGACGGAAGGCCGCCAACCTCACGAACATCTACGCGTACGAGATCTGGAACGAACCGGACGGGACCTGGAAGAGCAGCAACCCGCTCGCGTTCAACGAATTCTGGAGACAGACGTACGTCCAGCTCCGGCAGCTGGATCCCACGATCAAGATCGCCGGGCCGTCCACCTCGTACTACAACCAGTCGTTCATTCAGAGCCTGCTGTCGTTCTGCAAGACGAATGACTGCCTTCCCGACATCGTCGGCTGGCACGAGCTGAGCGGTGGGAATGTCACGGGGGACATCCAGGCGTACCGCGCGCTCGAGAAGCAGCTGGGGATCGGTCCGCTGCCGATCACGATCAATGAATACAGCGGCGGGGCAGACCTCACGGTCGAGGGGCAGCCGGGCGCGTCGGCGCCGCTGATCGCCAAGTTCGAGCGCTTCCGCGTCGACAGCGCCTGCATCTCGTTCTGGGACGTGGCACATCCGGGGCGCCTGGGCAGCCTGCTGGCGACCGACACGAGCACCAACGGCGGTTGGTGGTTCTACAAATGGTATGGTGACATGTCGGGCCAGATGGTCGCCACCACGCCGCCGAACGCCGCCAGCAGCACGGCACTGGACGGGTTCGCCAACCTGGACGCAACCGGGGGATCCGCCAGCGTGGTGTTTGGTGGCGTGAACGACGGCACGGTCCAGATCGCCATCAAGGGTTTCCAGGCCGCGCCGTTCCTGGGCTCGTCGGTCCACGTGGTCGTCGAGCACACCCCGTTCGTCAATCGAACGACCGTCGTGAACGCGACCGACGTCGTTTCGACCTCAACCCTGACGGTCGCGAACGATCAGGTCACGGTCTCCGTGGCGAGCACCAACAACACCGACGGGTATCGCGTCACCCTCACCCCGGTAGGTGGAGGCACCGGTGGGGGCGGAGGGAAAGGAATGGGCGGCACGGGAGGCCTCGCCAACGCGGGCGGCGCCAGCGGCGCCGGCGGCGGTGCCGGCGGAAGCCCCGGTTCGGGGGGCGCCGGCGCGGGCGGCAGAACCGGCGCCGCGGGCGCACCCGGCGATGGTGGCCACGGCGGTACGGAAGGCGTCGGCGGACGGCCGGGCAGCGGCGGCGCGTCGGCCGGCGCATCCGGCACCGGTGGGCGAGGCGAAGGCGGCGGACCGGGGTCTGGGGGAACCGAAGCCGCGGGCGGGGCGGCGGGCGGGGGCGGCTCCGCATCGCCAGGGGGGGCGGGCGATTCGAGCGGATGCGCTTGCGGCATCCAGGACCTCTCCACGGGCGCGGGCTGGCCACACGGCCTCAGCGCTCTGGCACTGCTGGCATTTCTACGTCGGACCGCTCGCAGAAGACGTGTGGCCGAGCGCGCGCCTGCCGACAAAACCGAGTCCACCGATCAACCTCCCTGGAGACAACCGACATGAAGCCGTTTCCCCGAATCGACAGAGGGTTCACCGCGCTCTGTGGTGCTTGCTTGCTGACGGCCTTGGCTGCGTGCGGGTCGTCGGGCACGGTGGACACGGAGACTGGCCAGGGCGGCAGCAGCGTCACCGGCGGCAGCTCGGGAACCGGCGGCAGCCATGCCACGGGCGGCTCCAGCGCGCAGGGGGGCTCCACGGCGACCGGCGGGAACAAGGCCACCGGCGGGACGACGGGGACGGGCGGTGTGGTCGGGAGCGGCGGCACGACCGCGACCGGCGGCGCCTCGGGTGGCGGCGGGAGCGGCGGCGCGGGAGCGAAGGGCGGCACGACCGGGAGTGGCGGCGTCGTCGGAACCGGCGGGAGCACGACCGGGACCGGTGGCACCGCAGGAAGGGGCGGGGCCAGCGGGTCCGGGGGCGCCACGGCGACGGGCGGTGTGAACGGCACGGGCGGGGCCGCGGGCGCGGCCGGGGCGGCTGGAATTCTGGCTGCCACGCCGCCGATGGGCTGGAACTCGTGGAACACCTTCCAGTGCAACCTGAATGAGACGCTCATCAAGCAGATGGCCGACACCTTCGTCTCCAGCGGGATGCAGGCGGTCGGGTATCAGTACGTCAACCTCGACGACTGCTGGATGGACGGCCGCGACTCCAGCGGGAAGCTGCAGTGGAACGCGACGAAGTTCCCGTCGGGTATTCCCGCGCTCGCCTCCTATGTGCACGGAAAAGGGTTGAAGCTCGGGATCTACGAGACGCCGAACACCGAGACCTGCGTCGGACTCTACGGTGGGATCAGCCCCTCGGTCGCCGTCGGCAGCCTCGGTCACGAGACGAGCGACGCGCAGACGTTCGCCTCCTGGGGCGTCGACTACCTGAAGTACGACAAGTGTCAGGGCCCGCTGAGCGCCTTCGCGACCATGCGCGACGCGCTCCGGGCAACCAATCGCCCCATCTTCTACAGCATCAACCCGGGCGACGGCTCGGGATGTCCGCCCAACACCTGCTCGATCAACCTGCCCACCATCGCCAACATGTGGCGCATCGGGTTCGACATCAACGCCAGCTGGTCGTCGATGATCGGCCTCGTCGATCAGGACGCGAACCTGTACACCTACGCCGCCCCCGGCCACTGGAACGATCCGGACATGCTGGAGGTCGGCAACAGCGGCCTCTCGGACACGGAAGGGCAAACGCATTTCAGCATGTGGGCGATGCTGGCCGCTCCGCTCATCGCCGGGAACGACCTGCGAAGCATGAGCGCGACGACCAAGGCGACGCTCACGAACAGTGAGGTGATCGCCGTCGACCAGGATCCGCTGGGCAACCAGGGGCGACTGGTGGCGTCTCCAGGAACGAACCTGCAGGTCTGGTCCAAGACGTTGACCGGCACGAACGCCCGAGCCGTCGCGCTCCTGAATCGCGGCACCGGCACGGCATCGATCACCGTTCAGTGGAGCGCGCTCGGGATCCCGACGGGCGCCGCGACGGTTCGCGACCTCTGGAACCACACTGACCTGGGGAGCTTCAGCGGCTCCTACACCGCGTCGTCGGTACCAAGCCATGGCGTCGTGATGCTCAAGGTGACCAGCGCGCCCTGACGAGTTCGTCGGGATCGTCTTTAAAGTGGCAAGGGCGCACTGTCGACAACCTGGCCGCGGGGCCACATTCGAGTCGGACCTCCCCGGAGGCAACTGATCGATGAGAGCGCCCGCGCGGACATTCCTGGACATCCACGCGGCCCTCGATCGCGAGCGCCATATTCAGGTCCTTCCCGACCCACAACGGTCGCGCATGATCGCGCGCGCCCGACTGGCGCTCGACCGCCCGGCGTTCAACGACGTCCGTGGCCGACCGATGCGGATGAAGAGACCGCTGCGCGGGGGATGGATCCTGGCCGTGGTGTCCGTGGTTCTCGGTGTCGCCGCGGGAGCCGCGGCCGCTTGCTGGGCGCGTGCGCGCGCGTCGAAGCTGACGGGGAGCGGGTCAGTTCGACGATGAGGAGACGATTTCGAGCGGATCATCTGCCTCCAGCGCATTCGCGAGGAGGCACAGCATCTCTTCCGCCGAGTCGCGCGTGAGCGCGACGAAGACCGATCCGAGTCTGATGATGAATTGACCGCGGGAGGGGACGACCTCCATGTCCGGGCGTCGTCCCTCGGGTTTCGCGCTGCTGCCAGGCTTGGTGGACACGTTTATGGAGATCCGGCAGGCGATGGCGCCGCCTCGTCTGTTGATGGTTGTCCGGCCACCTTCTTGGTTGTCAAACAAATGGAGGCCCGCCGGACGACGACGACCCGAGAAGGTTCTCTGACAACTATGGGTCGCTCGCGACAACAGATACCGATCCCCGGTGAATCGCCTGCGCCGCGTCTCCCGATCGCTGCTCTCCTTTTCGGTTTTCCCGCCCCGGCGGGTCCCGCCGGGGCGGCAGACGGCGATCGATCAAGAGTGTCTGGCGGCCTTTCAACGAGAGGTCGACTACATCTACCGGACGCTTCTGCGGCTCGGCGCCGATCCGAGCGACGTCGATGACCTGGTGCAGGAGGTCTTCCTCGCGCTCCGCCGCTCCTGGCCGGACTACGATGCGACCCGCCCCCTTCGTCCTTATCTTTTCGGAATCGGCTTTCGGATCGTGGCCGGGTATCGGAGAAAACGGCGCCGAGAGATCGCCTATGGCTTCCTGGAGATCGACGACGAGAGCCCCGGTCCCGAGGAAGCGCTCGATGCCAAGGAGGCGCGGGTTCTGCTCTTCAAAGCGCTGGAGCGCATTCCCCTGCCGAGGCGTGCGGTCCTCATCATGCACGAGCTCGATGACGTTCCGGTTGCCGAGATCGCCAAGGTGTTGTCCATTCCCTTGTTCACGGTCTATTCGCGGCTGCGCAAGGCGCGACGTGAGCTTCAGGCGGCAGGCCGGCGACTGGCGGGAGAGACTTAGGGCGAGCGTCGACGGGCCTTCAGCTCCTTCCGATGGCGGCCATCGCGTTCGTGGACGCGTTTGCACCGGCCCGAGCACACGAAGACCTGGATACCGGCGCTCTGGCAGATCACACAGGCCCAGAAGGACGGGATTGCCTTGTGGCACACCGAACAGGTAGGCGCTCCCGACATGGTTCAGGGTCGTCTCGTTGAGCAGCTCATCCGACGATCATTGTCGCATCGAGCGCCGCTTTGTTACGCGCACGTCCCGGCGAGGCAGGCCGCGGTTTCCGACACAAGGCGGGTCTCAAGCCAGCAATAGAAAGCAACGATGGTGAAGTTGGTCGCCGCTGCGCTTCGGGCCGTGGGAGGTCGCGTGGGATGACTTGGGGACGTGGTGAGCCCGCGGCGGACGTGCGATGTCTGTTGGAGCTGGAGCGACCCGTGCCCAGCATCTCCGCCGAGACACGAGCCAGGATGTTGGCGCGCGTGCGCGCGTCGCTGGCTGCGGAGGCTGAGGCACCGCCGAGCGCACGAAGGGCGGCGCCGCTCGTCCGATGGGCGGCAATCGCCGGCATCGTCTGCCTATCCGGTGCGGTTGGCGCGCTCACGGCGTACGAGATCTGTCTTCGCCGCCTCTCTCATTGAAGCAGCGCGCCGCGAAGCCGCGCGCCGCGCGCCCGTCGGCTACCGACCGTATCCGGCGCTGACGATGTTCGCTTGTACGGCGTCCTCGGTCGCGTCGGCCGGGTAGCCTGTCACGATGCAGCCCTCATAGAAGGTGCCGTCGCTCAGGTTCGCGCCACCGCCGGGCTTGCAACAGTCGCCGCCACTTCCCAGGACGATCGCGCCTTGCTTCTTCATCGGGCTCCAGCCGCCCGGCAGTGCGCCCTTGTAGTACGTCCCGAGAGCCCCCGACGTCGCGTTGCCGCCTCTCAGCGCGAACTCCGTCGTGCCGTTGTTCTTCAGCACGGCGGTGACGTACGGGCTCGTCTGGGTCGGGTCGTTCTGGTTCTTGGTCGTGCCATTCTGCGCGAAGACGCCGTATTCCAGGTCAGCCATCACCCAGGGACCGGATCCCGCCCCCGTTCCCCACGCCGTGATGGAGCTGAAATTGATGGCGTCCATGGCGCCCGATCCGTCGGCCTTGCGATCGGTCTCGCTGTTCCCGTAGTCGAAGCAGCAACCGCCGTTGTAGTGCTTGGCGCTCGTCACCATGTACAAGCCCTCTGGCTCGCTGCCGAGCGCGATCCCGGACTTGGAGGCGTCGACCCAGTAGCTGTTACCGGGGTTGATGTAGAGCGAGTAGACCTCGTGGCCACTGAGCGTCAACGACTCGCTGGTCGCCTTCGACGGGCTGCTCGACGTCGAGCCGGGGACCATGGTCGACCCCTGGTACCAGAGGTCGTTTCCTTTTCCCGATTGGTCGTAGACCACGGTGATCACGCACGTCGTTCCCGAGCAGAACGCGTCCTGCGATCCGCCGTCGGCGAAGCCACCGGGCGTCAGGGTCAGGATGTCCTTGGTCGTTCCCGCCGTGTTGCGGACCTGGTACAGCTTTCCGCTGTAGGCGCCAAAGAGCGCTCTCACCGTGCTGTGCGCAGCGACGCAGGTGTTCCCGGCGGTCCCATAGATGTCGCACGGTCCGGTCACGGACCCAGCCCCTCCACCTCCCCCCGTGGCCGGCGCGCCGGCGGCGCCCGTCGCGCCACCTTTGCCGCTTTGCCCGCCCGCGCCCACGACTCCGCCTGCGCCCCCGGTCCCGACACTGCCGCCCGTCCCCTTCTTGCCCCCCGTGCCCGACAGTCCGCCACTTCCCGGCGCGCCGCCCGAGCCGAGCTGGCCACCCGTCCCCGGGCTGCCCCCTGTGCCCGATGCGGTGCTGCGCGTAAGCACGATCGCGCCCGTGACGGTCGGACTGGCGCTTTGCGGTGTCAGTGAAAGGGTGTTGCCCGAGGCGCAATATGAGTACGGGGCGTCGCCCAGGTCGCCCGAGACGGTGACCGTCGAGCCAGAGGGTGTGTAGTTGCCGCTCGCGGAAGGGGCAGGGGAGAGCAGCCCCAACCCGCCCGCCTGCTGAACCGTGGCCGTGCAGTTACATCCGCCGCCGGTCGCGTCCGCGCAGCTGAGCGAAGAGTAGCCGAGGCTGGTGAGCAGCCCGGCGGCCCCCTCGCAGGTGACGGGCGTCGACGAGATCACCAGGCAGGAGGCTGCCAGGGTGAGCTGCTCGGTCCCTGAGGTGATCGTGGCGTCCGAGTACGTTCCGTCGGCGTTGGCCGTCCAGGTTCCCGTCACCTGGAGCTGTCCGGTGACCGGCGCGGTGGCGCAGCCCGCGCCGGCCAGCGAGAGGTCGAGATTGCCGCTGACGGTCAGGCAGGACGACGACACCATCCACGTGCCGACAAGGTCGCCCCCACACGCGGTCTCATTCGAGCAGGACGCTCCGGTGCCGCCGGCGCCCACGGTGCCGCCGGCGCCGACCGATCCACCGCTCCCCGGGTTTCCGCCCGTCGCCGACGAGCCGGCCGGTCCAGCGCCACAGGCAAGTCCGGTCGCTACGGCTGCGATCAATGCCAGAAGGGTGAGGCGGTTGCTCTCCATATTCACCAACTGTCGGTTCGCGGTCGTTCGTGCAACCGAAGATTCCCAGTGAACAAACGCCACCGCGGTCGCAGTAAGGGAGGTGGAACAGATGGATGACGCTCCGATCCCCTCTCTCTCGAAGGTCGCGACAGTGCGTCACGCGACGATGGTGGCGCTCGGCGTCGCCCTATCCCTTTGGATTGGCGGGTGCGGCGGTATGGGTGGATCGAGCTCGTCGGGAGGGAGCGACGGCTCGGCCAGCGGAGGCACCAGCGGAACCGCCACCGGCGGGCAAGGTGTTACCGGCAAGGGCGGCTCAGGCGGTGGCACGTCGACCGGCGGCGCGACCGGCACGGGAGGGGCGACGAATTCCGGAGGGGTCACGGGCACCGGAGGTGTTCCAGGGACTGGTGGCGCTGCTGGCAAAGGCGGTACAGCCGGCACCGGAAACAGCGGGGCGGGTGGCATGACGTCCTCCACCGGTGGGAACGGGACGGCTGGCCAGCCTGGAACTGGCGGCACGATCAGCAGCGGCACGTTCTACGTATCGCCGACCGGGACCGGCACCAGCTGCACCAGCGACGCACCGTGCTCGATCACCCAGGCCCAGACGGTCGTTCGGAGCGCCGCCCCCACCATGACGAGCGACCTCGTCGTCCAGTTGGCCGACGGCACCTATCGGCTGACGGCGCCATTGATGTTCACGGCGGCAGACTCGGGGATGAATGGCCACACGATCACCTGGCAGGCAACGACTGGCGCTCATCCCGTCCTCTCCGGTGGCAAGTCAATCACCGGGTGGGCCGTCAGCGACTCCAGCAAGAACATCTGGAAGGCGTCGGCTCCAGGCAGCTTCGCCACCCGCCAGCTGTACGTCGGCGGAATGATCGCCACCCGTGCGCGCTCGTCATCGATCAGCCGCTCGAACATGACCTTCACCAGCAACGGCTGGACCTTCTCGACCAGCAGCCTCAGCTATCTGAACAACCTGGCGAACCCCGCCCGGGCGGAGTTGAACATCATCGGGTCGTGGACGAACAGGTACTCGCTGATCCAGAGCGTCAAGAACAACGTCGTGACGATGGCGCAGCCAACCTGGGACGAGAACACCTGGGGCTACGACACCGTGCAGAGCCCCTACCGGCAGGGGCCGATTTACGCCGAGAACGACTACACGCTGCTGGATCAACCGGGCGAGTGGTACCAGGACACGACCGCGGGCGTGCTCTACTACATTCCGACGGCCGGTCAGGATCTGACGAAGGTCGACGTCGAGCTCCCGCAGTTGCAGTTCCTGATGGCCGTGGGCGCCGCCTGTCCGTCAGCCCCGACAGGCGGAGGCGCCTGTGTCCAGCCGGCCGCCGGCAACCCCACGCAGGCCGTGGCTTACGCCGCTCCGGCGAGCGGCGACCCGTACGCGCAGCCGGCACACGATATCGTGTTCAGCGGCCTGACCTTCTCGCACACGAGCTGGCTCGATCCCAACACGGACGGATTCGCCGATCAGCAGACCGGCGGATATGTCGTCGGGCCGAGGTCAAACTACCCGGGCGGCGGACAGACGCCGATGTTCGAAGCCACGCGGCCGCACTGGCTGCAGATGCCGGCCGCCGTCCAGGTGTCAGCCGCCAAGAACATCTCGTTCGTCGGGGACCGGTTCGTCGATCTGGGCCAGGTGGGCCTCGGCATCGGCAACGACGCCAACGCGCACGCGTCGGGCGTCGGGCTCGGCGCGAACGGCGTCAACGTGACCGGTTGCGTGTTCTCGCAGATCGCGGGCGGAGGCGTCGTGATCGGCGGCATTCAGGCCTGGGCGCACCATCCGTGCGGTGACAAGGTCTGCGCGTCCACCGATCCGGGCGCGAATCTCATCAACCAGAGCGTGACCGTGAAGGACAACCTCGTCCACGACATCGGGATCGACTACCGAGACTTCGCCGGCGTCATGTTCACCTACGCGGCGAGCGTCGTTGTCTCGCACAACGAGATCTACAACGTGCCCTACTCGGGCATGAACAGCGGGCTGGGCTGGGGAACGAACGACGCGGGTGGCAACAACGACTACAAGACGCGCGCCGCCGGCGACCTCTATCTCTACCAGCCGCTGTATGCGAATCCGACCACGGCCAAGAACAACACCGTCAGCGCCAACTATGTGCACCAGGCCATGCTGCAGATGAACGACGGCGGGTGCCATTACAACCTGGGCTTTCAGCCGGGAACCGTGGTCACCCAGAACTATTGCGAGGGCAAGGGCTCAGGCCTCTCGGGAACCTACTGGGGTGAGTACAACGACGAGGGGTCCGCCTACATCACGGAGACCAAGAACGTGTACGCGAACTTCGGTGCCTACGTGACCGCGAACGCGAATGCGGCCAACAACACCGGCCACATCACGTTCACCAATAACTGGGGAAGCTCCGCCAGCCCCGGTCTGAACGGTCCAGGGAACACGGTCTCCGGCAACATCCAGATCAGCGGCGACAACTTCCCCGCCGACGCTCAGACGATCGTGACCGCCGCTGGCTTGGAATCGGCCTACGCCAATCTGAAGACCAACCCGTGACCACCGGCCATCCTCGGAGGACGACAACGTGACGAACCACAATCGACGAATCTTCGTCTGCTTCCTTCTGGCGGCGGGTGCGTGCGGCCAGAGCTCGGGAGGCTCCGGTGCTGGCGGTGGCCCGGGTAGCGGCGGATCGAGCGCCTCGGGCGGGGCGGTCGGCACCGGTGGCACCAAGGCGACCGGCGGCACCACCGGTTCCGGGGGCGCCACCGCCACGGGCGGCGCCACGGGTTCCGGTGGGACCAGCAGCTCCGGCGGAGCGAACGGCACGGGCGGCACGACGAGCACGGGCGGCGCGACGGGCTCAGGTGGTGGGTCGGCCTCGGGGGGGACCACCGGTACAGGGGGGAGGGCGGGAAGCGGCGGCTCTGGGACCGGCGGCTCGAGCACCGGTGGCGCGCCCGGAACGGGCGGCACCGGCGGAAGCGCAGGAGGCAGCGGTGCCGTGATGAGCTCGGGGTGCGGCAAGACCTCGACGCTGACATTCGGGATGGTCCCGGGCGAGAGCTCGAGCGCCGGCGCAGGTTCGGGGAACGGCGTCGGACACGGCGACGGCGGCTATGTCACGATCACCGATTCCAACGCCGGCGGGACGCGGGGCTTCGCCCTGAGGCTCCCCGACAACTACGACAAGAGCAAACCCTACCCACTGATCTTCGGTTTTCACTGGAACGGCGGCAGCGCCGCCCAGGTCGACAACGGTGGAACCAACGGCTACTGGTGGTCGTACTACGGGCTCCAGAGGGAATCGAACAACGGCGCGATCTTCGTCGCGCCGGACGGCCTCGGCGCTGGCTGGGCAAACACCGGCGGGCGAGACCTGACCTTCGTCGACGACATGGTCAAGCTGATCGAGGAGAACTACTGCGTCGACACCACGCACCTCATCACCTCCGGGTTCAGCTACGGCGGCGGCATGAGCTACGAGATCGCGTGCGCGCGGGCGAAGTCCTTCCGCGCGGCCGTCATCTACGAAGGGGGCCAGCTTAGCGGGTGCGACGGGGGAAACGACCCGATCGCGTTATGGCAGACGGAGGGCCTGACCGACACCACGGTCCCCATGAGCTTGGCGACGCCGATACGTGACAGGTTCGTCAAGAACAACGGCTGCACCTCGCAAAATCCGCCCCAGCCGCCGCAACCCCCTCCGTATCTGAACCCGGGCGGCCACGTCTGTACCGACTACGCGGGCTGTTCGGCCGGCCATCCCCTCCGCTGGTGTGTTCACCAGTCGGGCCACGCCCCTGGGCCCGTCGACGGGACCTCGGACCTCTACAATTCCTGCGCGACGCCCCCCAAGAGCTGCTCGGCGACATGCCCGTGCACGTGGACGCCAGACGACGTCTGGTCGTGGCTGACCTCATTTTGACGCATCGCCGGTGCGTGATCTCGGAGCGCGCGACGCTGTGGTTCAGGACAAACAGGCCCGAGGCGCGCGCCAAAGCACTCGGCGCCGCTGATCGGATCAAGCGCCGCCGGGAATGTCAGTTCGTGAACGACGGGAGACGACGTACTCTTCTTGAACGACACATCAGCCGGTCAGATCGCCTGGCCCGTCGAACCCCGACCGTGGCGAAGGTGACCCCGCGAGCGGAGCTGACCTCGCTGCTGTCGGCCCTGGATGAGTTGCGCAGCTTGGCCGATGCCGATCTGATCCTGAAGCGCGCCATCGAGCTCGCGCGCGATCGAATAGGGCTACGGCGCGCTGGCGTGTTCCTGCTCGACGGGTCGCGCAACCTCATGCTGGGAACGTGGGGGATGGACCTGTCGTGCTCCGTCGTCGACGAACATCAGATCGGGTACCGACTGGTCGGGAGCGATCGAGAGGCGCTCTCCCGCTCTGAACAAGAGGAAGCGCGGTTCACGATCTTCGAGAACTGCGCGATCATCGAGCACGAGGGGGACCAGGTCCGCGTTGGGGGCCGCGGCTGGGTCGCGAAGACGCCAATCCGATCGGCCAATGAGCCGATCGGCATGATGTTCAACGACGCCGCGCTGACCGGTGACGGCGTCGACGAGGTGAAGCAGACCTACGTGGCGGTTCTCTGCTCGATGCTCGGGACAGTGCTGGGGCCGATGCGCGGATGCCTGTCGCCCCCCAGCGCGTCGCCCAGACAGCGGCTGGTCGCCTCTGTCGTGGAGATGCTCCACCAGAACCCGGCCTTGAAGAGCAAAGAGCTCGCGGAGAAGCTCGACATCGAGCTCTCCCACCTGGCTCGGGTCTTCAAGCTCCTGATGGGTGTTCCGCTCGTGGACTACCGGAACCGCCTCCGGCTTGCGAGATTCGAGGCGCTGACGTACGACGGGCGCTCGAACCTGCTGGATGCGGCGCTGGAGGCCGGGTTCGGAAGCTACGCGCAATTTCATCGCGTGTTTCGAGCGCAATTGAAAGCCAGTCCACGCGACTACCTGCACGGCGAATCCCGTCGGGTTCAGAGCCCTGGTCGGACGAGCAAATAAGAACGCCGGTCCCGGTGCACATCGGCGCCGGCCACGACAGGTACGAGATCCGATCGAACTTCTGCCGCGTCATGGTCGCGGGCCGAGATGGACAAGGGCGCCTGCGCGTTGACGGGTGAATCGCTGACCGGATCAGGTCTGGGCACGAATGATCTCGTCGTAGAGATCGTCCGCCGGCACCGCTCTGCACGGAGCCATCGCAACGATCAGTCTCCACCGCCCGCATCACCCGCAGGCGGGCTGTCTGGCGCTCCGCAGGCGAACCAGTCCAGAAGTATCTGACGTTGGTCGTCGTCGAGCAGGACCGGGGCGTTGCTGGGGGGCATGAGGCAGCTCTCGAATACCTGGTTGAAGATCTCCTTCGCCTCTGAGCCCGCACTCGACCCGGTGGTCGATCCATAGATCTGCTGGTAGTTGGTGAGCGGGATGCTCGCCTCGATCTGGCCCGGAGCGTGGCAGTTGTCGCACACCGGAACGAAGACAGATGGGAAGACTTCTCCTGCGAAGCTGGGGCTGCCGGCCTCCGGGCAGGTCAGCGAAGCAGGCGGTGGCGTACAATCGACGCCCGACTTTCGACATCCGAGCGACGCTGCCGCCAGCGTGACAACGCTGAGCACGGCCACACGATGCGCGCACATGGTGATTGCTCTGCGAAACCCGGTCGCCAGAGTCCGACGACGATATCGCCTTCCGTTGTTCAATCAAGCACCGTCGGCGTGCTGCGAAAATTTTATACAGAGCGAATACGGACAAAGACGATACCTTCCGTCGCAAAGGAGATTCCTATGGCGAAGCCCTCGGCGATGAAGCGCGCGGCGCAAACGATCCTTTTCGGGACGGCCATCCTCGCGGTCGGTTGCAGCAGCAACAGCAATAACGGCGTCACCTCCGACACGCCTGCCGGCGTCGTCCTCGGGCCGCTGGACAATCACTGCACGGGAGCCGACGGAGGATTGACGATTCAGACCGTCGGTGTCTGTCCCGTGATCGACCAGACGGCCGTGCCGGCCGACACGAGCATCTGCTTGCCAGTCACGTTCGGTGCCAGCGACCTTGACGCGGGAGGGAGCGGTGGTGTCGACGCCGGTGCGGACGCGAGCGTGACGAGCGACTATGGCCCAACCATGTACGGCGCGGCTGGCAACGACGACGATTGCAAGTACTACGTGAGCTGGGTCTCAACGCCCATTCAAGAGAATGCCGACACTTACTTCACGGTGACGGCGCTCCGGCTGGCGGATATGCAACCAGTGCACTGCGCGGGCATCCGCGCCGACACGTCGCTCAGCCTGACGCATGGCGTGCCGGCACCGCCGAACCCGGCGCCGGAGATTGCGCCTGGCGTTTACAAAGTCGGCCCGATCCGCTTCGACGCGCCCGGCATCTGGACCGAGCGGTTCCATCTCTTCGAGGAGTGTGACGACGGGCCGGATGATTCCCCGCACGGACACGCCGCCTTCTTCATCAACGTGCCGTGATGGCCCGGCGCCGGCGGTTCGTCACATCAAGCGAAGCGCGCAACCGAGCGCCTTGCTGGTGGCGAACGCCGGCGCATCACCCGACAGCAACTTGAGCAGCGCCTGACGGAGGTGTGGCTGCGCGTCAGGCCGTAGGTATTTGCGATCGCTGTCCACCCCGCCCTGGTAACGAACCTTCCCGGTCGGATCGAGGACATAGGACTCCGTCGCGTAGCGCGCTCCCAATCGCCTGGCGAGGTCGCCGCTCTCGTCTCGCAGCAGCGGGAGCCCCGGGGCGACCTCCGCGGGGGGAGTCGGCTCTCGCGAGCCGTGTCGCTCGGAGTCGACCACGAGGAAATCCACGCCGCGGGGTCCGAGCTCGGCTTGGAGCTGCCGCAGGCGCTCGATATGCGCGGCGAAGCAGGGACAGCTCGCGGCGTAGAAGATCACGACGGTCAGCTTGTGCGCCCGCGCGAGCGTGGCGACAGGCGTGACCTGACCGTGGGCATCGCGCACCGTCACGTCGCCGATCTCCGGTGGCCCCGAGCCGGCTCGAGACTGCCAGGACGCAGTGAGGCAGGCCCAAAACCCTAGCCCAGCCAGAAGAGTGGACGTCGAGCGCCGGGCTCCCATCACATCCACACTCTGACCAACGCGGCGGAGACGCCCGCGCCGCCCAATTCGTTCCGCCCGAACGGCGAGATCAGCACGTCGCTGAACACCGATCCTTGGACCCGCCACACGTCCCGAATTGGCAGCACGCCGGAGAGCCCCGCTGTCGTCAGCTGGAGCGCGCTTCCTGGCTGCAGATCGCCGTTGAGCCTGTCATCGGGCCGGGCGAGGAAATTGACGTAAAGCCCCAGAGCGGCCTCATTGGGAAACACGTATCCGGCGACGCCGAGCGCGGTCCACTGGAGCGGAAACGACGTCGTCAGCGCGGCGCTGCCCGGGATCTGAACGGTCCGACCCCAGCAGTAGGTGACCCAGCCGTCGAACAGAAAGTAGAACGACCCACTGACCTTCTGGATCTCCACGCCCACCGACAGATTGTAGGTCCCCGTGCCCGTGGCGTCGGTCGAGGACGGATCGTTTCCCTCGCCGACCGGCTTGCCGGTGGGGATCAGGAGAGCCGTCATGACGCCGAACCCCGGCCAGTAAAGCGCCTCGGACGGGAGAACGAAGTCGTAGCGAGCGTTGAGGGCGAGATCGCCGATCCCGCTCCCCCAGGTTGGCACGCCCGACTCGATCCGGCGTGTCTCGACGAGCGGCAACACGGCCCCTGCCTGCGACCGCTCGGTGAGGCGAATCGATCCGGCGAGATCCTGCTCGACGTCCTGCTCGGTGGCGGAGCTGGAGTAGTTTCCGCGCGGGTCGAACGAGCCGAGATCGGCGCGTACGCGGGCCTGCAGGCCGATCGCGTAGTCCTCGTGGAGCGCCAGCCGCGCCGGGTTGACCAGCGCCGCGCCGGCGCAGCAAGCCTGCCCGGCTGCGGGAAGAGCGTGAAAGGCAATGACCAGGCCGATCGCGACGGCCGTGGCGAAGCTGTCACGGCACATTGACGGTGGGGTCGACTGTGTCCGCGACGACCGCCGCGTCGCCCGCACCACCGTCTGCGCCGCTCGCGATCGCGGTGCGAAGCTCCCATTCGCCGGCCATGAAGAAGTCGAGCGGCGTCGCCGCGTAGATACCGGGCGCCGTCTCCGCGACTGTCGGCTGCACCGACGCACCGTGGCCGTGGGCGGGCATCCAGGGGACCACCGTCAGCACGAGCCCGGGCACGGGAGCCCCCGTCGCGTCGGAGATGGCGAACTGAGCGGCGTCGTACCCGACTGTCGGTTGCCCGGGTGACCACCAGACGCCGATCTGAAGCCTTCCGGAGGCAGAAGCCGTCGTCTCCGCAGGGGGACCTTCGAAGACCAACGACGCCGCCGTCGGTGTCACCGTCTCGCTGTTGCACGCAGGACCTACCAGCGCGGCGAACGCCAGCAAACCGAATAAGCGCCAATTGCCGAGCATCGGCACCGACTATGGGCCGTTCCACTGACCGCGACCATGCATAAAATCTTCGCACCGCCGGCACGATGCTGTGGAGACATGGCGCTCGCCGACGGCGCGAATCATCGACGTCCGCGCTGCCGTCCGCCGCGAAAAGATTGTCCACGAACTCCGACGCCGGTGCCCGACGGTCCGTGACGATCGCCCCCCTCCCGTCCGGGAAGGTCGCGATCCGCGCTAGGTGGGCGGGCCGTCTCACCTCTTCGGGGCGCTGTCCGTGGCGTATCGGCCCGGATGGTCGCTGAAGCGTGCGCGGCAAGTGCTGCTGCAGAAGTAGTAGGTCGTCGGGCCCTGTTGAAGACGAGGCGTGGCGTCGACGATCGCGACCTTCATGTGGCAGACGGGATCGACCGCGGTCCCACTCGACGCGGCGGTCTGTGGAGCTGGCAAGCTCTCGAGGTAGGCCAGCAGCCCCGCGAGCTGCGTCTCGGTGAGCGCTCCGTCGTACGTGGGCATGGACGCGCCGTAGCCGCGCACCACCTGGGCCCACGGTCGGAGAATGGAGGCGCGCAGGTAGGCACGGTCGGTGGCGACGGTCGTTCCGTTCTCGAGCACCACGCGCCGGCCGCCGAACCCGCCCAGAGGGGGAGCGGTGCGCACGTCGGCGTGGCAACCGTTGCAACCGAGCTCGCCGAACAGCCGGTGCCCGAGCTCCTTCGGATCGCCGCCCGTGGCCAGCGAGTCGGGGGTCGACGGTGCGGCTCGGCCCACGATCGCCGCGGCGTCGCTGGTCAGCGCAGCGAGATCGACCTCGGCCTGGCTGTCGTAAACGCCGCGCACCCAGCCAGCGCGATCGATGAGGAACAGTTGGTTGCTGTGGGTGATGTCGGCCGCGTCATCGGGGTCGTGGTCGACGACGACGTTCATGCCGCGGACGAGCGGTTCGAACGCCGCCGAGTCCGGGGAGATCAACGTCCACGGAAGCGGCGGCTGTGGCCAGCGGCGCGTGTAGGCGGCCAGCACCTCGGGGCGATCGAAGGTGGGATCGACCGAGAAAGAGAGCAGGCGAACGCCCGGTGGGAGCCGGCGGGCGAGCAACATCATGTGCGCGGTCAACGTGGGGCAGGCCGAGGTGCATCGCGTGTAGATGAAATCGGCCACCCAGACGCTTCCGGCCAGTGCGGCGGCGTCGATTGGCCGGCCCTCCTGCGTGAGGCCTCGAAAGGGCGGGACCCGCCAGAGTCGTTTGAGCTCGCCGCCGCCAGCCGGCTGATGGCGCCGAGCCCAAGCGAGGTCCGACGCCGATGGACGAGCGGCGAAGAAGTGGTCGAAGGTCCAGGACAGCGCCAGGAGCAGCACGCCGCAGAAGATGATGAGGCGGGCGATCGGCTTCCACCATCGGGAGCGGGTGATCGCGTGCATCGCGCGGGCAGTATGGCGCGTGGGGGCTATCGGGACCTGCGAATACTTTTCGCAGGGCGCGCACGGAGCGGCGCCAAGATCACTCCAGCGCGCTGAGCTCGTCGGCCAGGCGATCCTCGAGCTGCCGCTCCTCCTCCGGCGGTAGGCCCAGACCGGAGGGGGGCACCGGCGGCGGCGGCGTGCGGCGCGCGTGCCGGAGCGCGAAGGCGATGAGGCCGGTCACGAACAGGGCCGCGCCGGCGAACAAGGCGAGGGCGGTGAGCGTCCGGGGGGGCTTCGTGAGGACGTCGTCGCCATAGCGCGAGACCATGTCGGCCAGGACGCCGTCCGGCGACTCACCGCGTCCGAGTCGCTCGTGAATCTCGATCCGCAGCTCGTCGGCGATCGGCGAGCTGTGCACGTCGAGCGTCTCGCGGTAGCAGCAGGGCGAGAACAGGCGCTGCAAGCCTGGGGCGTACCGTCGGCTTGGCGACTCCAGGCGCCCGAGGCGCATCGCTCCGACGGTCGAGGTGACGCTGCCGTATCCGGTCAGGATCACGACGCGAAAATGCCGGGGGCGATGACCCCGTCATCGACGTCTCGGCACGCCTGCTATCGACGCCCTGAACCGCCGCGCAACCGCTCGACAGACGGAACGAAGTAGTACGCGCCGCTGAGCGGGGTCGTGTACCGGGTCAGCGAATCTCGCACGCCGGTCACGAGTCCCGCCATGCTGTCCAGCATGCTGGACAGCCGCCGCTGCTCGGCGCTGAATCCGACGAACATGGTGCCGTGGTTGCTGACCGTTCCGTACGGCATGTTCCGCCGGAAAATCCTTCCGAACCGGTCTTGGTCGGTGCTCGCCACGTGGGAATCCGGCGCCTTATTGTCGAGCTCCACGCTGTCGACCTTTCTCCGGCCGATCACCGCCTCCTGTGCCGCCACCGACAGGGACTGCCAGAGCGGGGTTCGGTGCGCCCATTTCTGAAGCAGTAAGACCGTGCCCCCGGCGCCAGGCTGTCCCTCCGCAATCAGCGCCACGTCCGGAGCGTCAACCAGAGTGGGATTCTCCGATCCATCGACGAAGCCCGTCAGATCGCGATCGTGCTGATACGGCCAGCTCGAGGTCTCGTCGGCGACGGCGGCCAACCCGGTCAGCTCGGCGATCACCTTTCGGGCCACGTCGAATACCACGTCGTACGCACTGCCCGATATCCAGAGCACGGCATCGTGCTGGGTGGCGGGCATGACGAATCCGTCCGTTCCGACCAGATCCCGATTGAATCCCACCATCGCGGCCGGTGCGTCGTCAGGCGTCACCTGGGTCCATAGCTCGGGACGGAATCCGGCCACCAGGTTGACGCCCCCCATGGTCGTTCTCGGCTCCCGCAACGACGAGACCGCCGCGACCAGTTCGTGCCTGTCTCGGCCCTGCGACAGATCGAACTCCAGATAGGCATGAGACGCCGTTCCGAGGGCAAAAATACCGGCTTGAGGATTGCTCATGCGGAGGAGCGTAGCCAATGCCGGTCAATCGGTCGATGGAGTGGCGAACGTCGCGATCAGACCCGAGTCGGGCGTGCCTCCCTCTCGCGATCGCAACGCCTCACGGTGCGAGCTGCGGGAACCCGCGGGCGGGCCGAGCAAAGTAATAGCCCTACATCGCGTGCGCACCCAACGACGCCACGCAGTCGTATTCCGCGGCGGTTTCGATCCCTTCGGCGACCAGTTGGACACGCAGAATCATTGGCCAGCGCGGCGATGGCGGCAAGGCAGGTGCAGCTCAATCGCCGTGAGCTAAAGGTCATTCGCAAAACGTCGATGAGCCAGCGCAGATGGGACAGGAGGGGCGGATGCGGCGAGCCACGGCGGATGAGTGGAATCGGTACTATGAGGTCGCGCGGGCGAGAGCCGGAAGGGAAGACCCCTGGCGGAAGCATGTTCTCCACCTTGCTCGCCGAGAGCGGTTCTTCATGGCTGTCACTGGTCTCGCGTTGTTTGCAAGCGTTGTCGCCTTCTGGATGTTCCTGATCCGCTGACGCGGGCCGATCTGAACACCGGCGACAACAAGTCGCCAGGGTTTCTCCAGGTCAGCCGAGCAGGAGCAACGCGGCGATCAGGATTGCGCCGGCGGCGAGGGCCAGCGCGGCGTAGGGCAACAGAGTTCGAGACGTGACCCGGTGTCCGAGGATCTTCACCCCACGGGTTTGGGGCTGCTGGTGCCGGGATCGGCGCTTCGAAACCGCACGGTAGTGAGCCGTCCAGGCGGCGGTTGCGTCTTGGCCCGGCAGATCATTGTCGCCGGTCCCCGTCATTGTTTAAGCGACCGAAGACCGGCCGGAGGGGCTGCGGGCCCCCGCGGTCTTCCGAAGGCCCCGCGCCATGAGCGACATCTGGTGATACACGAGGTCAGACCCCAACCTGACGAGTGAGACTGTCAGCGTCGACGCCAGAATGCGCGCACTGTCGAGGTAGGCGCGAATTCGGTTTCTCTCTCCTTCGTCGCGATCCCGCATCAACTGCTGGCGTGGAAAGCAAGGAGGGTGCCGACAGGCCCCGCCGGTTTGTGCCGCTAGCCACGGGCCTTCGCCCCGTCAAGGACCGGGCAAAATGCCCGGAGCTCATGCACGTTGCCCGAACGTTTGGTCCTCCCCCGCCGCTCGAACTTGCGACTCGCCGAAGCCCGACGAATGTTGGGTGTAGGGGGATGGGGTGGCCCGTGGGACAACGTAGCACGGATCGACTCGAGCGCCAGGCGCGGTGCAAGCCGCTCTGGTATCTGATCTGGCTGGTGCTGGCAGGGCTTTTCAGCTGCGCGAACCCTCCCGCGCTGATGCCGGCGTCCGGTTACACGAGCACCGCCGGGCGACGCTCGCTGGCAGCCGAGAGCCGAGACGGGGTCGCGGTGACGGCCGACGGCAGCGTCTGGGACGGTTCGCCGGAGCGTCTCGCGACCGAGGTGACCCCGCTCTGGGTCACCCTCCGCAACGCGACCGGCCGGCCGCTGCGAATTCAGTACGACGAGTTCACATTGAGGGGCGCTTCGGGCGCCTCCTACGCGGCGCTGGCGCCCTACGTGCTGGAGGCGTCGGCGCTGAAGCCGGTCTTCCGGGTCCCGGACGGCGGCTACTTCGACAAGTTCCGCGTCGCGGCCTATCTGGCCTGGTCTTACCCGTGGCTTCCGGTCTGGGAGGGCCCTCTGCCGCATGGGCCGTCCGCGCGGTCGGTGGTTGGTCAGCCGAGCTTGCCGACGGCCAGCATGCTCGATCGGGCCTTGCCCGAGGGCGTGCTGGAGGACGGCGGCACGGCCAGCGGGTACCTCTATTTTCAGAAGGTCGGCGCCAAGGAGAAGACGGTCACCTTCCAGGCCGAGCTGCAGGAGCCATCGCAGGCGCAACAGCCGGCGCAGCCGCTCGCTTCGATCGACATTCCGTTTCGACGGCTCGCGCATCCGTTGCGACCGAACGCGTCCCTCTACGCGACGCCCCCGCGGCCCGGGTGGAGCTTTCCATAGCTACGGGCGGCGCCGTCGGTCGTGCCGCAGCGTCTTGATGCCCTGAGCCTCTTGCGAGGCCCCTGGGCCTGTGGGAGCGTCCCGGGAGGTCCCCGTGGCGGCGTTCAGCAGCGACAGGCCCGGGGGCGCGGGCGTGACCAGGAGCGGCTCCGCGGGCCGAACGCCCGAGACCGGGACGGCGCTGGCGGACTCGATCCCGCTGGCGCTCGCGATCCTGCTCGCCTGCGGCGCGCTCTACGCCGTCATCGCGCGACTGGTCTTGGACGCCTTTCCGTTCTCGGGCGATGAGTACAGTTTGTATCTGCAGGCCGAGCTGTTCGCCCGCGGCCTGCTGAAGGGGCCCGCGCCGGCGCACGCCGCCTGGTTGTGGGTCGACCACGTGGTCATCGACGACTTCGTTCGGTCGAAGTACCCGCCCGGCGGCGCGGCGCTGCTGGCGCTGGGGGTGCGGGCCGGCATCGCCTGGCTGGTCACGCCCATCGAGGGGGTGATGGCGCTGGCGCTGGTCTGGTCGACCACGCGGCGGCTGCTGGGTCCCCGGCCGGCGCTGATCGCCCTGGTCGCGCTGGGACTCTCGCCGCTGTTCGCCTTCCAGGCGGCGTCGTTCTACACGCACACGGCGAGCACGTTATTCGGGGCCGTGGCGTTCGCGGCGGTCGCCGGCTGGCTGCGCAGCGGCCGCGACGCCTGGCTGTGGGGGATCGGGGCGGCGCTGGGGTGCGCTTTTCTCGTCAGGCCGCTCGACGCGGTCCTGTTCGGCGTCGCGCTGCTGGCGCTGCGGTCGTCCCGCGCCGTGGTGATCGCGGCGCTGGGCGCTGTCCCCTTCGTGGTTCTCAACCTGATCTATCAGAAGGTCCAGTTCGGCTCGCCGTTCGTCGACGGGTACCATGCCTATCAGCCGACGCACGCGGCGATATACGGGGCGCGGGCGGCCCAGAACCCGGTGCGGCTCTCGCACCTCTGGAGCCCGCGTCAGATCTGGAACCACCTGGATGTCTACCGCGCCTACGTCGTCGAGTGGACCCTCCCGGGAACCGCCCTGGTCGCGCTGTTCGGGGCCTTTGCCATCGGACCCGATCACCCGGCCCGGCGCATGCGGAACTTTTGCCTGGCGCTGACCGCCACCTTCGTCCTGGCGCTGCTCCCCAGCATCGCCGACGGCGACGACGGCGCGCGGCCACGGTACCTCTCCAGCACGCTGATCCCCGTGGCGTTCCTGACCGCCGCCGGGTTCCGCCCGGCTTGCGCGGCGCTGGCCGGCCGCTTCGGCGCGCGCGTCCGGACGGTGGTGATGGTCTCGGCGCTGGTGTTCGGCTTGACGCAGCTCTCGGCCTTCCTGGCCCGCCGGGTCCCGCTGGTCTGGCTCCGCGAGGGGCTCTACCGCGTCGTCGAAAAGGCCGGCATCCGTGACGCCGTGGTGATCGTGCGCGCCAAGTACCCGACCCGTTACGCGCGCAACGGCGGCCTGTTCGACCGGGGCGTTCTCTACCTGTCTCCGGCGCCGGCCGTCGACGGCGCGACCGTCGCGGCGGCTTACCCGGGGCGGCCGATCTGGGAGGCCCGCGAGGGCGAGCCCTGGATACTCACGCGGCTGCGCTGACGGCGGCCGCCGTCAGCGGTTGCGGTAATAAAGGAAGCCGTCTTCGCTGGTGTAGTTCCGGTTCACGAAACCGAGGAACCGCGGCCCCAGTGAGACGAGGTGCTTGTCGAGCGCGATCACCCGCGGCCGCACGCGCCCGCGCTCGAGGTCGTCGAGGTACGCGTCGAGGCGCGCGGGGGAGAGCATCGGCCTCAGATCGGTGTGGATGAAGAAGTAGTAGAACGCGTGCGGGCGGAAGACGCCCGTCCCCTCGAAGCCGTCCATCACCAGATCCGTCCGCCCGGTGCGCGCGAAGATCTCGCCCAGCCGGGCCAGCTGCCGATCGTTCCGCAGCCCGTAGGCCTGCCCCAGGAAGGCCGCCGGCAGGATCGAAAGCGCGAGCAACGAGATGAGCAGCGCCCGCGTGCGCCGCCGCGGTGGCAGGCGGTCGATGAGGGTGACGGTCGCCCAGGCGGCCAGCAGGCAGGCGATCGGCACCGGCATCAGGTAGTACTGTTGTTGAGCCACCGGTATCACCGCGACGCCCGCGAACAGCCCGACGAGCGTTGCCAACAGCAGCAGATCGGCGGGGTCCCAGCGCCGCGTCCGGAAAAACTGTCGCAGGATCTCGACCGCCGCCAGCAAGGCGAGGATCAGGATCGGCGCGCTGTACATCAGCAGGTTGCGGAACTGCGGGGTCGCCAGCGGCTTCCAGGTGGCGTTGAGCAGGAAGTTGTTGGCAAGGAAGGCGCCGCCGTCGTGGTGCAGCGAGAACCAGGCCCAGGTCAGGAGGCCGGGGACGAACAGGCCGGCCAGAAAGACCGCGCCCAGCCGGAGCCGCGCCGGTCGCTCGTCCGCCACCACCCAGGCAAGGAACACGACCGCCATTCCGGGCAGGACGAAGAGCATCTTCTGCGTGAACATGACCGCCGCGCCGAGGGCGAGCCCCGCGCTCACGAATCCGCGGAGTTGGCCCCGCGGCGTGCGAAGCGCACGCACCAGACACCACAGGCACGTCAGGAAGAGCGCCATCGCCGGGACGTCGGGGCGCGCCTCCAGTGTCTTTTGGAAGACGAACGGCTGCCCGACCAGCAGAAATGCCGCCAGGACGCCGACGCGCCGATCGCGCCACTGCCGGCCAAGCTCGACGATCAACAGCAGCGACAGCCCCGTCAGCGCAAGCGACAGGACGCGCGCGGCGATCAGGAAGCGCGTGGCGTCCGCCAGCGAGGCGTCGACCGCGAACCAGTCGAAGAGCGGGCGCAGCAGCAGGTAGTACCAGGGGGTGTGGTGCTCGAAGAAGTCGCGGTAAGGAAGCATCCCCTTCCACCAGCACCAGGCGGCGTGGGCGTGCTCGAATTCATCCCAATCGAAGGTCCGGTGCGCGAGCAAAGGGAGGCGTGCCACCACGAGCAGCGAGATCCCGATCCAGACGATCCACTCGGGGGCGACGCCCGAGGACAACCTCCGCCTCGGTGGCCTATCGGGCGACACGCCGTCGGGCATGGTTCGCTTCGCTCACCGCTGCCTCACGGCAGCGCGCCGCTAGAACCGCACACCGCCGCCCAGCTCGACGCGCAGGTAGCGCGAGCTGCGCTCATTCCCGCCGTTGACCGTCTGGAAGCCGAGCTGGTAGCCCGCCCCCAGGTTCACGAAGGACCGATCGCTCATGTCCATCGCGAGACCGGCACCGAACGCCAGGACCACGCCCTTGGCGAGCGAGTGCGGCGCGGCGATCAGCGAGTAACCCGGGAGCGCCTGGACGTAGAGACGCGAGGCCTCGACCAGCGGAAAGGCGTAGGCGACGCGGGCCATCAGGTCGAACTCATCGGCGGCCGGGGGGGCGGCGAGCTGGCTCGGGTTCACCTTGTCCTGGACGTTGAAGATGGCCTGCCCCACGACCCCGAGGCTGAACCCCGCGACGACCTGCCGGCTGACCGTCAACCCCACGCCGTAAGCGAACGAGGCGTCGCTGGTCACCTCCGCGGCGCCGATCGGGAGCGTGAGCTTGCCGATCGCCATGGGAAGGACCGCCAGGCCCACCTCCAGCCGCCGCTGGACGGGCGGCGGCGCGAGCGGCGCGAGATCTTGCGCGTGGGCGCGGGCCCCGAGCGCGACCAGAATCAGACCAACCAGGGTGCTTGCTTTGCGCATCTGTTTTCTCTCGTCGCCTAGAAGTAGAACGAGAACCGCAGCCGGATGCTGTACATCTCGTCGTCGAAGATGAGCGGCGGGTTGGTGGCGGCGGTCAGCCAGTGACCGCGCGAATATCCGGCGACCAGCTTGATGTAGAGCTGGCCGAGGGCGACGTACTGGACGGCGGCGAAGCTTTGCCAGAGCCAGTAGTTGTCGACGACGTTGGAGATGACGAGGTTGTTCTGGTCGACGTAACGCGTGAACAGCCCGCCGATCCCGAACAGGAGCGGGTGCCGATCACTTCCGTTCGAGACGTTCGCGAAGCCGCCGAAGCTGGTGCGCGTGTACGACCCGGTCGGCGAGTACTTGCCGGTCATGTCGATGCTCTCGACGGTCCCCTGCGCCGCGTTCAGGCCGAACTCCAGGTGCGGCTGGAAGACGAACTGGACCGCGCCGCCCACGCCCTTCGACGTCTTCTCGGTCGGATCGGTGACGTTTTGCCCGGTGATCCGCTGCCACTCGACGCCCCCCTTCAGCTTCAGCCAGCCGAGATCGACGATGGCCACCGGGCGGGTGGCGATGGTGGGGCCGCTCAAGCTCCCCGCCATACCCAGGATCTCGAAGCGCAGGATCGGCAGGGGGTAGTAGTGAAAGGCCAGGTTGCCGGCTGCGCCCTGCGGCCGGTACTCGTTGTCGGTCAGGCCGTAGTACGAAATCGGATAGGCCGACTCGCCGATCCCGACCGCGCCCTGACGCTCGAACGTGTTCTGATCCAGGCCCATGCCAAGGTGGAAGACTTCCCAGCCCTCGAACCGGCCGACCTGAAAGTCCCACTTGTTCCACTGGCCGATGCGCAGCCAGAGATCGTCGGTGTCGGCGCCGCCGGTGTCCGAGCGAGAGATCGTCTGGTCCTCCGTGCCGACCAGCTCGACCTGCCCCTGCACGAAATAGTCGTCGAAGTCGTACGTCGGGGTCACGCGCAGCAACATGCGCCCCTGCTGCTTCCAGTAAGCGATCCGGCTCTGATTGATGTTGGGGTTGGCGCCCCAGGGGGCGAACTTCTCGTAGGCGGTGTCGAGCCAGCCCCACCCTGAGATACCGACGACGAACCGTTCATTGCCCGGGCCCGCCCTGCCGGGAAGATAGGGCCACTGCAAGCCGTGGAACGTGAGCCAGAGCGAGCCGTACTTGAGGCCGCGCGTTCGCGGCTCGGGATAGGCAGACCCGGGGAGGCGTTCGATCCCGATCTCGGTGACGGGCGGTGCTTCGGCGGCCGGTTCCGGCGGTGGCGCGATCGAGCCGGCCACGGCCGTGGCCTCACGGGCGGGGGCCGGCGACGTGGCCGCCGGCGGTGGCGGGAGAGCGGCCCGTGCCGCCGGCGTGGGCTCGGGGACCGCAGCCGCAGGCGGTGGAGGTGGAGCGGCCGGTGGAGCGGGCGGCGGAACCGCGGGCGCGGGCGGCGGAACCGCGGGCGCGGGCGGTGGACCCACGGTCGCGGCCCGCGGGGCGGGCGACGGGAAGGCCTCCGCCGGCTGGGCGAACGCCGTTGCCGCCGACGACCCGAACAGGATGAGGGCGGTCAGGCCACCGAGGAGGACCGGGACGCGAGGAGCAGATGTTTTCATTGCGGCGATCCGACGGTGTACCCGGTCACGTTGACGGTGCCGGAGAGCGGGAGGTTGGCGGAGCTGCCGCCGACCATGATGGTCACGGGGCCCGTCTCCACGACCCAGTGGCCCGTGGTCGCGCCGGGAGAGTCGACCTGGAAGTAGTCGAGGTCGGAGAGACGAAGCGGGATGGTGACCTGCTTCGCCTCGCCCGCGGCCAGGCTCACGCGCGCGAAGGCCTTCAGCTCCTTGGGTGGACGGCGCGCGGTGGTGTTCGGGAACGACACGAACACCATCACGATCTCGTCACCCGCGACCGCGCCGGTGTTGGTCACGTTGACGACCACCGGCAGTACGGCGCCCTGGCTCATCGTGCTGCAGCCGAGCTGCAGGTTGCTGTACTGGAAGGTCGTGTAGCTGATGCCGGCGCCAAACGGGTAGAGCGGGGCGATGTTGGCGTGGTCGAAGTATCGATAGCCGACGTAATAGTCGAAGTTGGTCGTCCCGTTGCCGTTGAACGTTTCGTAATCGCTGAGCTGCTTGCCCCAGGTGAAGGGGAGCTTGCCGCCGAAGTTGTAGCTGGTGCCGCCCACCTGACCCCAGAGCAGCTGGCCCAGCGCCGTGCCGCCGGCCTGGCCCGGGTACCAGGCCATGACCACCGCCGGGACCTGCGAGAGCCAGGGCATGTCGATCACGCTGCCACCCTCGAGCACGACGACCATCGGCTTGCCGAGGGCGGCCACCGCGGTGATGAGGTTGTTCTGGATGTTCTGGTACTGCGGGTCGGTCTGCTTGGCGTCGAGCGCGAGGCTGCTGCGGTCGCCGGCCAGCGTGTACTCCTCGCCCTCGTCCTGCGCGGTCAACCCCGCCATGACGACGACGAAGTCGGCGCCCTGCGCGTCGGCGGCGCTTGACCCCACGGTGACGGTCACGCCCGGCGGCGCCGTCTGCTCGATCCCGTCGAAGGGGCCCACGCCCTTGGTCGGATCGAAGTAGGCGCGGCTGGATCCCAGGTCGCCCGTGCGGACGTCGGTCGCGAAGTCGACCGTGCCGCCGGTGTTGGTCGAGCCGCCGTCTGTGGTCCGGTAGGGGACCGTGGCGCCGACCACCACCACCTTCTTGACCGCGGGGCTGATGGGAAGGACGCCGCCGTCGTTCTTGAGCAGCACCATGCTCTCGCGGGCCGCCCGCTCGGCGAGCGCGACGTGGGCGTCGCTGCAGTTGATCTGGCTGTTCGCGTAGATGGTGCTGGGTGAGCCGAGTCCCAGGTTGCCAGTGAGGCTGTCGGCCTTGAAGCGGAACTTCTGTTCGAGGATGCGCGCGACCGACGCGTCGAGGTCGGCCTTGGTCAGGCCGCCCTTGGAGTTGACGATGTTCTCGAGCTGAGCGTAGTTGAGCCCCCAGGGCAGCTCGACGTCGAGCCCGGCGTGGACCGCCTGAACCGCGGTGGTCTTGAGCGTGGTCGTGTCGGTGCCGGCGTTCTCGCCGTTGGGCATCGCCCACCAGTCGCTGAGGATGAACCCCTTGAAGCCGAAGTCGTTCCGCATGACGTCGGTGAGCGTGTGGGTGTTTTGCGTCGACTTCACCATGTTGACGAGGTTGTACGAGGCCATGACCGACGAGACGCCGCCGTCCTGGACCACCATGCGGAAGTGGCGCCCGTAGATCTCGCGCAGCGTCTGCTCGTCCATCTGCGAGTTGTTGGCGGCGCGGTTGTTCTCGATGTCGTACCCCATGTAGTGCTTGGCGTTGGCGGCGATGTGCTGCTGGACGCCGACCGTCATCGCCGAGGCCATGCGCCCGATCTCGTACGGGTCCTCGCCGTAGGTCTCCTGGGCGCGGCCCCACAGCGGGTGGCGGAGCAAGTTCATGCACGGGGCCAGCAGCAGCGTCTGCTTGGCGGCCTGCATCTCGTCGCCTATCGCCTCGCCGACCGCGTACTCGAGATCCAGGTCGAAGGAGGCGCCGCGCGCCATGCTGACCGGGAAGACCGTCGAGTAGCCGACGCTCTGGTTGTTCACCTTCGCCGCGTCGGGGAACGCGCCGTCCATGTCCTCGCCGAGGTTCATGCCGCGCGAGGCGTCGCGGTAGCGGAAGCCCCGGATGGTGGCGGTGTCCTCGCTGCGCTGGATGTCGTTGAACTGCGTGGCGCCGGCGGAGCCGTACGGCATGCCGCGCATCTGCGTGGCCTCATCGGCGAGCGACATCGTCGTGAGCGTGGTCTGCACCTGCATCAGCACGCCGGGGTCTTGCTTGTACCCCTGCGAGTATTTGTCGATGGCGTTGGGGTTCGCACCGACGGCGGCGCAGGCCACCGGCGTCACGACGTTGGTGACGTCGCCGCTGACCGTCACGCCGGTTCCGGTGGTGGGGCCGCCGTCCGCGCCGCCGTCCGGCCCGGCGGTGTTGACGGCCGGGCACGCCCCGACGCCGATCCCGCCGTCCGGCGGGCTCCCAAAACCCTTGGGTGGAGGGAGCGAACAGGCCGGCGCGGCCAGCAGGCCCGCCCCATACAAGAAAGACAAGAGAGAGAGACGGTTCGACCTGATATTGGGCATCGAAACTCCTGACGACTTCCTCATCGCTGCGTTCATTTTCGTCGATGACTCACGCGCCGCCTTGCACCTAACGGAGCGCGGTGGCCCCGGGGCGAGAACCCGACCAGCGCGTCGCGGGGCACACAACCGGAGCGGCGGTGACGTTCCACCGGGACGTCGCCGTCGCTTCCGTTAACCCCATGGCCTTCGGCTGGCGGGGCGGCGGCTCGGCCGCGTCATTGCGCGGGCATGTAGACGGTCGCCCATCCCTGGCTGGGCATCGGGAACGAGACCATCTTGCCGGCGATCTTGACGATGTAGGTCGTGGCCGAGTTGGCGTTGTACATCACGGCCACTTCGCTGCCGTCGGGATTCTTCCAGGCCAGGGCCTCGCCCCCGCTGGTCCCGACGACGGTCGCGCCCACCTGGACGTATTGCGAGCAGTGCCGGAACACGTAATAGGCCGGCGTGGCGGTGAGCGCCTTGGACGACGTGTCCACCGTGAGGAGCGCGTCCTGATGCCACACGCGGTTGGTATCGATCCCCAGACCGCCGGTGTCGAGGACCATGTTCCAGGCGCTGTACGACGACACCCCGGCGTTGACCCAGCCGCGGATGAGCTCCCAGCTCTCCCAGCCATAGTCCCAATCGTTCTCCGGCATGTTCGGGTTGGAGGCTTCCATCGGCGTGGGGTTCGAGACCGTGAAGCCTGGGTAATTCCCACATCGGTGCTCGGTCTGCCAGATCGGGAGGTTGTACTGCTTGTCGCCCGAAACGCTCCCCTCCATGCTCCACTGGAACCCCATGACCGACGGGACCGTCTTGGCCGTGGCGTTACCCATCACCGACGTGACGAAGCTCTGGTCGCCCGACGCGGACATCGTGCCGAGCAGGATCTTGGTGCTCATGCCCTTGAACGCCGGAGCCAGATACTGACCCACGAGCGTGGTGTAAGTGTTGGTGTCCCAGATGCATGACGGGTAGTTCTGGGCGTAAGTCGGCTCGTTCTGCGGGGCGACCGCATAGATGGGGATCCCTTGGGCCTGGTACGCCTGCACCCACATCTGAAGATACAGAGCATAGGCCTGCAGGACCGCGGTGCTGGTCATCATGTTACCGCTGTCGAAATTCGACGTGGTCGTCGTCCCGCTGCCGTTCGTCGCGGTGAAGGGACCTGTCTTCATCCAGGTCGGCGGCGTCCACGGACTTGCCCAGAAAATGGCGTTCGGGTTCGCCTGCATCGCCGCCTTCACGTAGGGGATCAGGTACTTCATGTCCTCCGTGATGTTGAAGCTCTTCATCTGGTAGTCGGTGCCGCTCGAGATCTCGTCGTCCGTGTAGCGGGCGATCGCGTAGTCACTGGCCCCGATCGGGATGCGACCGACCGCGAAGTGGGCGGCGTCGGCGCCGAACAGGAGATCGATCGCCTTCTGCTGATCGCTCGTGCTCAGCATCTGGATGTACTTCCATCCGAGCTCGTTGAACGCGCCGCCGAATCCCTGCCAATTCGACGTGATCGTCATGGTGTCGTTGACGGTCACCGTGGGGGTCCCGGTCGTGACCGTCGTGAGCGTGCCGCTCGTCTTCCAGTAGGTGTTCGCCGCCGAGGTCACCAACACGGGCTGGTTCGGGGCCGCGCCCCCCGTCCCGGGAGCACCGCCCGTCCCGGTCGTTCCGCCGGTGGCGGCGCCGCCGGTGCCGGTTCCCGAGCCGCCGGTGCCGGTTCCCGAGCCGCCGGTGCCGGTCGTCGCGCCACCGGTTCCCGAGCCGCCGGTGCCGGTTCCCGAGCCGCCGGTGCCGGTTCCCGAGCCGCCGGTGCCGGTCGTCGAGGCGCCCGTGCAGGTGCCGTTGTCGCAGGTCTGGCCCGCGCCGCAGGCGTGGCCGCACGTCCCGCAGTTGCTGGTGCTGGACGACGTGTCGAGGCAGGTCCCGCTGCAGCTCTGCTGCCCCGCCACGGTGCAACCGCACGTTCCGTTCGTGCAAGCGCCCCCCGTCGGGCAGACCGCGCAGCTCGATCCGCAATGCCCCGAGTCCGTGTTCGAGCTGCAGGACATGTCGCCGCACATCACGCTGCCGCCCGAGCACGACGACGAGCACTGGCCGTTGTCGCAGACCTGCCCATCCGAGCACACCGCGCACGTCGAGCCACAGTGGGCGGGCGTCGACTGGACGCACTGACCGCTGCACGACACGTAGCCGACGGCGCAGACGCACGTGCCGGCCTGACAGACCGTCCCCGTGTCACACGCCAGTCCGCACGTTCCACAGTTCTGGCCGTCGCTCTGGACGTCGACGCAGGTGCCGTTGCACTGCATCTGCCCGCTGCCACAGGAGTTGTTTCCCCCGCCCCCGGAGCTCTTCGCACAGCCGAGCGCGAAGAGAATCAAGACCAGCCCAATTCGACCCCCGTCACGCAGATGCATAGTGATGTTGCGCATTGGGCGACGCTGCCCCAACGCGAACCCACCTGTCTTCTCATATCCGGACGGCTCCTATCAGATCTTGCTGCTCGATCGCGCGCAGGCGATCCGAATTTCTCTCCGCGGGAATTGAGGCAAACCGGAAATCCAAGGCCGGCTGGAACGGGCGCCCGCCGAGCTCGAGCGGAACGCCGCTGGCCGGAAGCGCGCCACGCGACGCCCCCGCCACCGGCTGGAGCTTTCCGTCGTTCGCCGGCGCGATTTTGGGTGATCGATCGAGGGCCGCTGCGACATCAGTGTCGATGTCTTCACGCGTCCTGATCCCGAGCGCGCTGGTGTTCGGTCTGTTCGTCTCGACCGCGCTGGCCGATCCGATCCGCCTCGACGTCGATCCGTCCAACCCAGCCCGGGGCGACACGACCGCGGTGGGCTGGACGCAGTGGGCGCTGAACGTCGACGCGGTCGCGCCGGCGTACCGCACGGCCTCGCACGTCTTCAACGGGGTGACGTTCACGATCGCCCAGACCGCCCCGTCCGCCGCGAACACCAACATCTATCTGGATGCGGTGTGGGTGAACAAGGACTACCTCTCGATCAACACCACGACCTCGTACCTGATGGCGGGCGACGGCGTGGTCGTCTACGACAGCGGCAACGGCGAGCCCTACCTGAAGGGCGGCGCCATGAGCCTGACGATCAGCGGTCTCAGCGCCGGCGCCCACACCATCACCACGTACCACAACAACATCTGGCGGCACGTCAACACCAGCGGCGTGAAGAGCGACACCTACGGGGCCATGAGCAAGACCGTCGTGACCGTCGGCGGCCAGACGGTGGCCACCGTGACGCCGTCCGAGTACGTCGTGCAGGACAGCGCCAGCGCCTTCGCTTACTTTCCGGTGACGGCCGTCGCCGGCACGCCGATCGTCATCACCTTCACGCCGGATCACAGCCAGCCGCTCGACGACGTGATCATCAACGGCATCGAGGTCGATCACGCCCCGCCCGGCGTCATCGCCTCGAACCCGACGCCGGCCGATCAGGACCTGCACGTCGACTGCAGCAACGACAACCCGGCGGCCGGCCAGGTCGCGGCGGGCCACACCACGTTGACCTGGACCGGGGCCACGGGCGCCACCAAGCGCAACGTCTATCTCGGGACCAACGAGACCTCGGTCGCCAACGCCACGACGACGTCGAAAGAGTACATGGGGTCGCAGACGGCGTTGAGCTACGCGGCCAAGAACCTGAGCAGCACCAACACGTATTACTGGCGGATCGACGAGGTCGCGGCCAGCGGCAGCGTCGCGAAGGGCGACGTCTGGACGTTCAAGCCACGACACCTGGCGTTCCCTGGCGCGGTCGGCTACGGCCGCTGGTCGCACAGTGGCCGCGGCGGCCAGGTCGTCGAGGTCACCAACCTCAACGACACGGGCGCCGGCAGCCTGCGCGACGCGCTCATGAACCACACGGGGCCCCGCGTGGTGGTGTTCCGCACCGGCGGCGTCATTCCCCTGCAGAGCGACCTCCTGGTCGACCTGGCGCACGCCGACGTCTACATCGCGGGGCAGACCGCGCCCGGCAGCGGCATCGTGATCACCAACTACCCAGCTGGCCCGTACGCCACCACCGACGTGACCCTGCGGCACGTTCGGAACCGGCTGGGCGACTATGCCATGGAGTCCGTCAACGGTCCGGGCTTCAGCAGCAGCGACGACTGCATCATCGACCACTGCTCCGTGTCGTGGGCGCTGGACGTGGGCGTCAACTCGCTCTCGGCCTTGAACAACACCTACTCGTACAACATCGTCTCCGAGGGGCTGAACGACTCCTATCACTACAACGCCGGCGACCGGACGGACACGGAGAAGCACTCCTTCATGGCCTCCATCGGCGGGCACATGGCGACCTACTACAAGAACCTGGGCGCGCACAACGCGGGCCGCAACGTCTCGCTGGCCGGCGGCGTGATGCAGGACGGGAAGCACTACGACGGCTACCTCGACATCCGCAACAACGTCTTCTACGACTGGCAGAACCGCACCACCGACGGCGGCGCCAAGGCCTTCAACTTCGTCGGCAACTACTACAAGGGCGGCGTCAATTCGACGCTCTGGCAGCTGGTCGAGATTGACGGCGATCAGCTTGGGCTCGGCGACTATCAGCAGGGATACGTCGCCAGCAACAAGATGATCAAGCTCGATGGCACGGTCGTCCTGAATCCCAGCAGCGATGACTGGTCTCTGTGCGCTTCGGACTACGCGACGATCGCGCAGGTCAAGAGCACCGTGCCGCTGTTGGCTTCCGATGTCGTCACGCAGTCCGCCGATGATGCCTATACGGACGTTCTCGCCAACGTCGGCGCCACCAAGCCCGCGCGCGACTTCATCGACACGCGCATCGTCAGCGAGGTCAAGAACGGGACGTACACCTACGTCGGCAGCAAGGACGGGCTGAAGGGGATCATCGACAGCCAGGACGACATCTGCGACACCGTCAACGGCAGCAAGCTGTGTGGATATGCCCTGCTGGCGGCCAAGATGGACAAGGGCACGGCGCCCACCGACACCGACCACGACGGCATGCCGGACGCCTGGGAGACGGCGCACGGCCTCAACCCCAACAGCGCCGCGGACGGCAACGCCGACCCCGACTGCGACGGGTTCACGAACCTGGACGACTACCTCGCCTACATGGCCGGCGACGTGGCCTCGGTCGCCAGCAAGGGCAGCGGCGACTGCGCCGCCAGCGCGACCGGTGCGGGCGGGAGCGCGGGGACCGGCGGCGCGCTCGGTTCGGGTGGCGCCGTCGGCAGTGGCGGTGCGGGCGGCGCCGGGGGAACCGGCGGTGTCGTGGGGACCGGCGGCGCCGTGAGCACGGGCGGCATCCCCGGTTCGGGTGGCGCCGCCGGCGTCGCGGGCGCC
>CAZTZM010000121.1:0-14002 GCA_964618005.1 uncultured Myxococcales bacterium | reverse complement strand
TGGGCGCCGGCAGCTGCGAGGGATCGGGCGCCATCATGCCCTTCAGCCCGTCGATGTCGCGACCGACGAAGTCCTTCGGCCGCTCCTGATGATGCCGCGTGGCCGGCTCGGCGTGATGGGCGGCGGGCGCGTCGGCGGCGGCGCTGGCGTCGGCCGCCGTCGCCGCGGTCTTGTCGACGCCCGGGGCATGTTGCGGGTCGGCCGGCTGGGCCGACTGGGGATGAGTCGGCCCGGTGGCCGCGCCCGTCGCGTCGCCGCTGCCGGCGCCGAACCAGACCCGCGCGTACTTGCCGCCAAACCAGGCGCCGGCGATCAACAGCGCGCCGATGAAGAGGATCGACAGGCCGCCGCCGCGCCGAGAAGCCCGGCGCCCCGGCCGCCCGTCGTCCTCCGGGATCGGCAGCGCGATCTCGGAGCGCCCGGAGAGATCGGCCAGCGACTCGGCGTCCTGCGGGACGGGGAGCATCGGCTCGGCCCGCTGCCGCGAGGCGCGCGGGCGCGGCGACACGGTGCCGCCGCGAACGACGGCCAGCGACGTCGCCTCCTCGCCGTCGACCTCCTCGTCGTGCGTGTCGTGAAGGACGACGTCCTCTTCTTCCAGCTCGCCGGTGCCGGTGCCGCCCCCCGCGACGGTGCGGGCGGAGGTCGTGCGCGCGGCGGCCGTGGCGCGGCTGATCGGCTGCACGCCGTCCTTCGCGCCCAGCTCGGTCAGCCAGCGCTTGAGCTCCGTCTGCCCGACCGGCTGGAACACCGTCCGCAGCACCCGCTCGACGTCGCCCAGCATCTCGTCGGCGCTCTGGTAGCGCTCGGCCGGCTCACGTCGCAGGGCGCGCGCCACGACGGCGGCCACCTCGGGCGGTAGATCGGGCGCCGCCTCGTCGGCCGGCTTGTAGTCCCCCTTCTGCACGCGCAGCAGCGTCTCCAGATCGCTCGGCCCCTCGAACGGGCGCGTGCGCGTGACCAGCAGATAGAGGACGGTCCCCACCGAGAACAGGTCAGAGCGCGCGTCGATCGGCTTGCCCAGCGCCTGCTCGGGCGACATGAAGGCGACCTTGCCCTTCACCACGCCGGTGCCGGTGTGCTCGCGCTTGTTCATCGCCTTGGCGATGCCAAAGTCGGTCAGCTTCACCTCGCCCTGCTCGGAGAGGAGAATGTTGTGCGGGCTCACGTCGCGGTGGACGATACCGAGCGCCCGCTGCCCGTCGGTCTTGCCGTGGGCGTAGGCGAGCGCGCGGCAGACCTCGGCGGTGATGTAGAAGGCCAGCTCGGGCGGAAGCCGCACGCCGGCCGTGGCCGCGCGATGCAGGACGCGGCCCAGATCCCAGCCGTCGACCAGCTCCAGCGCCAGGAAGTAGCGCCCGGCGCTGACGCCAAGGTCGAGCACCTGCGCGATGTTGCTGTGCGAGAGGCTCATCGAGATGTGAGCCTCGTCGAGGAACATGTTGCGAAACTGCGGATCGGCGTAGATGGTGCTGTGGATCCGCTTCAGGACGACCGGCTTCTGAAAGCCCTCACGCCCCATCTGGGTGGCCAGAAAGATCTCCGCCATCCCGCCGTCGGCGACACGTCTGAGGATCTTGTAGCGACCGTGCTGCGCCATCCCGACCCATCACGTTACCACTCCCGCCGCCGGCTGTCCGCCGGCCCAGCTCTCCGGAAGCGAGGTGCCCGTCAGATTCGCGTCAACGGGCGACGTCGTTGCGGACGTCTTCGATCGAACGGCCGCGCGCGTCGGGGTGATCGCTGAGGTAGAGGTCGAGCAGCTTGGCGAGCTGCTTGGCCTGGGCCGCGGACATCTTCCGGGCGGCCGGCGCCCTGGCCGGCCGATCCTCGTCATCGCTGGCGGTCTGCTCGTCGGGGTGGGCGGGGCGCTTGCGCTCGTGGTCGGAGTCGGCCGCCTTCTTGGTCTCGGCGTCGATCTCCTTTTGCAGCTCCTTCTCGCGCTGCTCTTCGCACCCCTTGGGCTCGCAGTCGCCCGGACAGCCGCACTTGGCCTTCTTGTCGCAGTAACAGAGGCCGGCGCCGTCCTTGTAGCAGCCGCACTTGTTGCGATCGTCGGCCCGGACCGGGCGCGCGGTCCCCAGGCTGATCAAAAGCCCCAACCCCAATATGGCCCCCAATAGTCTCTTCATGTGCCGCCATGAGAGCGCGCTGGAACCGGTCGGTCAAGCCGGAGCTGGTTCCGAAAACCAGCGCATCGCGCTACGTTGTGCGTCGTGAGCGCCGGTCCTACGGAGTCCCCCTCACCCGCTGCCCACCCGCACAGCAAGCGCTGGAAGATCCAGCGCCCGCTGGCACACGCCGACGGCAAGACCTACCAGCAGCTGCGCGACGAGATCGCCACCGGCGATCTCTTGCTCTTCCGCGGCAACCGCCTGCTCTCGAACGCGATCGAGCGGCTGTCGGACTCGCCGTACTCGCACGTGGCGGTGCTGGCGCGCTGGGGCGATCGCGTGGTCGCGTTCCAGGCCGACCTGCAGGGTGTCCAGCTGCTGCCGGCGAGCACGATGGTCTGCAAGTACCAGGGGAAGGTCGACTGGTGGTCGCTCAAGCACGACCTGCGCGGCCCGGACGGCGTTCAGGACCGCGCGCTGCTCGACACCGCGCTGACGCTGCTGGGGATCAAGTACGGCTACTGGAACCTCCTGACGCTGGGGTTGCGGATCATGCTGGGGCGCGCGCTGAACCCCACCGAGGCGCACGCCACGCCCGACAGCCTGTTCTGTTCGCAGTTCGTGTCGCTGCTGTTCCGCACCGTCTCGAACGATCGGCTGCGCGTGAACCCCAAGGCCAACGACGCCTGCACCAGCCCCGCCGACTTCGCCGCCTCCGGCTTCTTCCAGCCGCGCTGTCAGCTGTTCGACGGCAGCGGCGGGCAAGCCTGCCAGGACCTGTTCGCGTTCACGCCGTCGGTGACGCCGGGACGGCCACCCGAGGTGGACGTTCGGGTGTGGGACGGGCGGTCGCGGCGCAGATGACGCCCGACGGCCCGGCGCGCGCGACGATCGCGCTCATGTACCACGCGCTGGGCGTCTTCACCGTCGAGCACCCGGGGGCCGACCCGCACTACGCCATCGATCCGCCGCGGTTCGAGCGACAGCTGGCGCTGTGCGCGCGGTTGCACGGCGCGGTGGTCAGCGCGCGCGACTGGCTGGCGGGCGCGCCGGGGATCATCTTCACGTTCGACGACGGCCACGAGACGAACCACCGGGTGGCCTTCCCCCTGCTGCGCGCCGCCGGCGCGGGGGCCGACTTCTTCGTCAACCCGGCGCAGGTCGGCGGCGCCGGGTTCGCCAGCTGGTCCGACCTGCGCGAGATGGCCGAGGCGGGCCTGTCGATCCAGTCGCACGGGCTGGACCACCGCTACTACCTGACGTCGCTGTCGCCGGCCCGGCTGCGTGAGGAGCTGCGGCGCGCGCGGCTGGAGATCGAAGATCACGTGGGGCGGCCGGTCACGCTGCTCGTCCCGCCAGGCGGCCGCGCGCCGCGCGATCTGCAGCAGGCGGCGCGGGAGGTGGGCTACACGCACGTGCTGGGATCGCGGCCGGCGGCCATCGCGCGCGGCGCGCGCGGCACGCTGGGCCGATTCGCGGTGACGGCAGGTCTGGGCCCGGAGGCGTTCGAGTCGCTGGTGCGCGGCGGGCGCGCGCGGCGGATGGCGCAGGCGCGCTACGCGACGCTGGGCCTGGCCAAGCGCCTGCTGGGCGACGATCGCTACGCGGCGCTGCGGCGCCGCCTGCTGGGAACGGCGTCCACCTGATCGTGCGCCCGCCGCGGATCCTCTACGTCGTCTCGCTCTACCCGTGCTGGTCGGAGACGTTCATCGCGCGGGAGATCCGGGCGCTGCTCGAGGCGGGCGCCGACGTGCGCCTCCTGTCGCTGAAGCCGCCGTCGGAGGACCTGGTCCACCCGGAGGCCGAGCCGCTGCTCCCGCGGGTGCGCCATCCGCCGCCGCCCGTCACCGCCACGCTGGCGCGGTTGCGCGCCGTCCGGGCCCACCGGCGGGCGCTGGCCGAGATCGCCGGCGTGGTGGGGGGCGGGCTGGCCCACCACCCGATTGATCTCGCCAAGTCGGTGGTCGCGCTGGGCCGTGGGCTCGATCACCTGGACTGGGTCCGCGACTTCGATCCCGACGTCATCCACGCGCACTGGGCCACGTTCCCGTCGACCGTCGCCTGGATGCTGGCGCGCCTCCTGGACAGGCCGTTCGGCTTCACGGCGCACGCGCAGGACATCTTCGTGAACGACCAGCTTTTGGGCCTGAAGATCGAGGCGGCCGCCTTCCCCGTCGCCATCTCACGCTACAACGTCGACTGGTTGGCGGCGCACGTCACGCCGCGGGCGCGCCAGCGGATGACCGTCGTCCACTGCGGCGTCGACCTGCCGGCCTGGCCGTTTCAACCCGAGGGGCGCGATCCCGATCTGATTGTCGCGGTCGGCCGGCTGGATCCCATCAAAGGGTTCGAGGTGCTGATCGAGGCCGTCGCGACCCTGGCGCGGCGCGGGCGGGCGGTGCGTGCCCGCATCATCGGCGACGGCCCGCTGTGGCCCACGCTGGAGGGGCGCGTCGCCGAGCTCGGCCTGGGCGAGCGAATCAGCTTCTCGGGCGCGATGTCCCAGGTCGAGGTGCGGGCCGCGGTGCGCGCGGCCACGATCGTCGCGCTCCCCTGCGTGGTGGCGCCGGACGGGGATCGTGACGGCATCCCGGTGTCGCTGATGGAGGCGATGGCCTCGGGCGCGCCGGTGGTGAGCACGCCCATCTCCGGCATCCCCGAGCTGATCGGAGACGGCCGCGAGGGGCTGCTGGTGCAGCCGGGCGATCCGGCGGCGCTGGCGCGGGCGCTGGCGCGGCTGCTCGACGACGCGCCCCTGCGGCGCGGGCTGGCGGAGGCGGCCCGCGCCAAGGTCGAGCGCGAGTTCGACGCCGCGGCCGAGGCGCGCAAGCTGCTGGCGCTGTTCTCGACGGCGGTGCGCTGAGGCGAAGGCGGGGCCGTGTTACGATTCTCTCGCCGGAGCGACGGCGCCGCGTGACGACCTCTGACGATCCCCCTCGCCCCCGGACCTCTCGCCTCCGCGCGGCCGTCCGGGCGTTGCGCCTGCACCAGTGGTCGAAGAACGCGCTGGTGATCGTCCCCGTGCTGCTGGCCCCCCACGGGCTGTCCCCGATCGAGATCGGTCGCGCCGCGCTGGCGGCGCTGGCGCTGAGCCTCTGCGCCTCGGCCGGTTACGTCTTCAACGATCTGCGCGACGTCGAGGCGGACCGGGCGCACCCGACCAAGCGACGGCGTCCGTTCGCCTCGGGGGCGCTGCCGCTGGCCTACGGCCCGCCGCTGGTGTTCGGCCTGCTGGCGGTCAGCTTCGGAATCGCGCTCTACGCGCTGCCGTTGTCGTTCCTGATCATGCTGGTGCTGTACCTGATCCTGACGCTCAGCTACTCGTTCTATTTGAAGAGCCTGCTGCTGGTCGACGTGGTCGTGCTGGCCTGGCTCTACACCCAGCGCGTGCTGGCCGGCGGCTTCGCCACCAACGTCACGATCAGCGCCTGGCTGCTGGCATTCTCCATGTTCATCTTCCTGAGCCTGGCGTTCGCCAAGCGGTACGTGGAGCTGCGCCACGCCGTGGACGACACGGGCAAGCTGCGCAACCGCGCCTACACCGCCCAGGACCTGTCGATGGTCGCCTCCATGGGGACGACCGCCGGCTATCTGGCGGTGCTGGTCTTCTGCCTCTATATCGAGAGCGCCGGCACGGCGATCTACTCGCGGCCGCACCTCTTGTGGCTGGTGTGTCCGGTGCTGCTCTACTGGATCAGCCGCGTCTGGTTCCTCACCAACCGTGGCGAGATGAACGACGACCCGGTGAAGTTCGCCATCACCGACCGCCAGAGCTGGCTGTGCGTGCTGGCGATCGGCGGCGTGGCGGCCGCCGCGCGCCTGTGGCCGTAGGCCGCCTACCGAGCGGCACGTCGTCGGGCATGGTTCGCTTCGCTCACCGTCGCCTTTAGGGCAACGCCCTCCTAGTCGCCTACGGCGATTGCGGCGTGAACAGCCAGCGCCAGAGGCGGCCGCGCGCCGGCACCCGCAGAGCGCGCGCGTCGAGATCGATGGCGGCCACCAGCAGCAGGTAGACCGGGGCGCCGACCAGGCAGCGGACGCCGACGGTCAGGGCATGGCGCCCCGGCACCAGCCGGGTCAGGAGCGCGTACATCGCGAACGACGCCAGCCCGGCGCGCAGGATGGTCGCCCAGGGGATCTTGATCGGCAGCAGCCGCCGCCCCGCCAGCGCGAGCGCGAACGACGCCAGCACATAGCTGACCAGCGTGGCGATCGCCGCGCCCATGATCCCGATCCGCGGCACCAGGATCAGGTTCAGCAGCAGGTTGAGCGCCGCGGACGTCAGGACGACGACCATGATGTGGCGGGTCTTGCGGTGGATGAACAGGCCGGCCGCCAGCATGGAGTTGGCGCCGTCGACGACCATGCCGGCGATGACCCAAGGAAGAATGACCGCCGCGCTGGCGTAGCGATTGCCGGCCAGCGAGCGCAACAGCTCCGGCCCCACGACGGCCAAGCCGGCGATCACCGGCGCGCCGAACAGGATGTACGTGCGCAGGGACCGCCCGATGAAGGCCGTCGTCTCCTCGACCCCCTTCTGGTCCCACATCTGAAGGTAGAGCGGCATCACCGCCTGCCCCACCGAGGCGATGAAGATCGACTGCACGTACTGGCAGAGGTTGTAGGCCGCCGAGTAGAGCCCGAGCTGCGTCGCCCCGATCGTGCCGTGGATGACGTAGCGGTCGCCCGTCGCCAGCACGATGCCGGACATCTCGTACCCGATCATCATCGGGATGCCGAACCCCAGCAGCTCCAGGTAGAGCGGCCGCGAGAAGTCCCGCGGGCTGAACGGCGGGCTGTCGTCGCGGCGAATGAAGAGCAGCGCCAACCAGGCCACCGCCAGCGCCTCCGAGACCAGCAGCGCGGAATAGAACGCCGTCAGCGTCTTGGAGACGACGAACACCGCGAACAGGATCAGCGCCAGGCCCAGGTACTTCTTGGCGACCTGGTACTTCATGAACAGCGATGTCTCTTGATCGGCGCGCAGGAAGTTGAGCAGCGCGCTCTCGACCACCTGGATCAGCACCACCAGCCCCGCGATCGTGAACAGCTGGCGCAGGCGGCTGTCGCCCAGCCACGAGGCGGGAACGCAGCGCGCCCCCGCCACCAGGATCAGCGTGGCGCCGAGGCCGGTCACGCTCATGCCGATCAAAGCCGTGGCGTGGACCTGGGCGGCGGTGAACTTGCCTTTCCCCGAACGGATCTCCGTCTGGTAACGGATGATCGAGTGCTGCAGGCCGACCTTCCCCAGCGCGACCGTGACCGCCAGGGTCACGGAGACCAGGTTCATGACGCCGTAGTCGGCGACCGAGAAGATGCGCGTCAGCAGCGGGAACGAGATCAGCCCCGAGACCGTCGCCAGCAGGCTCGCCGCTGAGTAGTGCGAGGCCTGGACGAGCAGCCGCTTGAGGGGTGACTCCGCCATTTTCGCGCCGTCCGCTGACGGCCGGTCGGCAGGGAAAGACTATCAGACAACGGCGTCGGCCGGCCCGCGGCCCTGTTCGGCGGTGCCCACCCTCGCGCGCCGCCGGTCCGGCGCCTAGATTTCACCCGATGACCGGGGCGGCGCGCGACCAGAGCAGGGGCCCGGCCCGGCGCCGGCTGGCGCGGGCCGGCTCAGGGCTCGTCTGGGTCGTTCGGGCGCTGGGCGTGGCCTATCCGGTCGCGCTGCTGGTGGCGATCGGCGGCCTGCGCCTGATCGGCGAGCGCTGGTGGCTGACGACGATCGCGCTCTACCTGCCCCGCGTCGGGTTCGCGCTGCCGCTGCCGTTTCTGATCGTCGCGCTGGCCCTGACGCGCGCCTGGCGGGTGCTGGCCCTGCAGGCGGTATCGGTCTTCCTGGTTCTGTTCCCGCTGATGGGGTTGCATCTGGGCGGGCCCGCGACCGCCCACGCCGGCGCCGCGCGCCTCCGGATCTTCACCGGCAACATCGGCCTGGCCGGCAGGGGACTCGAGCCGGTGGTGGCGGGCCTTCGCGCCGCGGACGCCGACGTGATCGCGCTGGAAGAGGTCGCACCCGAGGACGTCGCGCCGCTGCGCGCCGCGCTGCCGGGATACGACCTCCGCGCCGTGGAGCAGTTCGTGGTGGCCAGCCGCTTCCCGATCGAATCCGTCACGCCCCCGCCGGTGTTGCGAACCGGCGACGACACCTGGGACAGCGCCCATTATCTGAAGTGCCGCCTGCTCACCCCTGGCGGGCCCATCGCGCTCTACATCGTCCACCCCATCTCCCCGCACGAGGTCTTCACCCTGATGCGCGGTGACCTGCTGCGCGCGATCCTCGACGGCCACGTCTTCGGCGCCCGCAACGCGGCGGTCACGCGCGCCAACACCGACCAGCGCCTGGGGCAGATCGCGGCCGTCGCCGCCGACGCCACCCGCTCGCCCGATCCGGTGCTGATCGCCGGCGACACCAACTTTCCAGGTAGCAGCTGGGCCTTCGCGCGCTGGCTCGGTCGCTACCAGGACGGCTTCGCCCAGGTGGGCCGCGGCTTCGGCTACACCTACCCCGCCCACCACCTGCGCCCCTGGATGCGCCTCGACCGCATCCTGGCCGACCGGCGCTTCGTTTTCCTCGACGCGAACGTCACCGCCGAGCCCGTGAGCCTGCACCACGGCCTCACGGCCGATCTCGAGCTCGCGCCCCGGTAGCTGGCTCGCGCCCCGGTAGCTAGGCCTGTTCGAAGCGCAGCAGCACGTCGCCCAGCCGGATCATGTCGCCGGTGACCAGCAGGTGGTCCTGGCGCAGCTTGATGAAGGTGCCGTTCGAGCTCCCTAGATCCTCGAGCTGGACCGTCGGACGCGCCGCGCCGGCGCCGGGCTGCCGGGAGATCTGGGCGTGGCGGCGCGACATGAACTGGTCGGTCGTGAACACGACGTCGGCCTGCTCGCGGCCCAGCACCACCTGGTTGCCGGTGAAGTGAAAGACGTCGTGCGACACGCCGGTCGGCCCCAGCTGCCGCAACCGCCCCCAGGCGGGCGTGCCGTGCGATCCGAACAGGACGACGTTGTTCTGCAGCGCGGGGCGCAGGTTCTTCTCGAACTCGGGCACCACGTCGAACTGCAGGACCTGCTTGCCGATCAGGATCTGGTCGCCGTCGTTCAGCTCGGCGCCCGCGCGCAACCGGATGTAGACGCCGTTGCGGCTGCCGAGGTCGCTCAGCACCTGACCGCCGCCCCCCGTGGCGATGCGCGCGTGCCGCGGCGCCAGATAGGGATCGTCGAACAGCAGGTCACCCTCGGTGCGGCCGATGTCGATCTGCTCACCCCGCAACAGGTAGCTGGTCCCGTCGGTGCCGTCGTGGTGGACGAAGATCAGGCGAAACGCATCGCGCGCCGCGGGCGCCATCGGCGTCCCGCAGGCCGGACAAAAGGAGGCCCCTTCCGGGTTCTCGGTGCCGCACCGACCGCACGTCATCTGGGAAGATGATACTTTCGCGGCTGGAGAAAACCATGAGCCCTGTCGGGTCAGGCGGGCGGCTGGCGCTGTTTCTCCCCACGCTCGACGACGGCGGCGCCGAGCAGGTGATGCTGCGCCTGGCGGGCGCCTTCGCGGCGCGCGGGCACGCCGTGGATCTCGTGCTGGCCGTCAGCGGCGGGCCGCTGGCGGGACAGGTGCCGCCCGGACCCCGGGTGGTCGGTCTGAACGCGGGCCGCACGATCGCCGCGCTGCCGGCCTTGGCCGCCTACCTGCGACGCGAGCGGCCGGACGCGCTGCTGGCGACGCTGGAGCACGCCAACGTCCTGGGCGTCGCGGCCGGCCGGCTGGCCCGCACCGGCGTCCGTCTGGTCCTGCGCGAGGCGAACGTCGTGCGACCGGCCGTCGAGCTGCCACCGGCCGACCGCCTGCTGCGCGCGCTGATGCGTCCGGCCTACCGGGCGGCGGACCGCGTGGTGGCGGTCTCCGACGCCGTGGCCGCCAGCCTGATCCGCGAGCTGGGCCTGCCCGCCGGTCGCGTGCGAACGATCTACAACCCGGTGATCACGCCGGCGCTGCCGCGGCTGGCGGCCGCGCCGCTCGACGACCCTTGGTTCAGCCCGGACGCCGTGCCCGAGCGCCCGGTGATTCTGGGGGTGGGGCGGCTGGTGCCCCAGAAGGACTTCGCCACCCTGCTGCGCGCGTTCGCCCAGGTGCGCCGTGCGCGTCCGGCGAGGCTCCTCATCTTAGGCGAAGGGGCCGAGCGCGCGCGCCTGGAGGCGCTGGCCGGCGAGCTGGGCGTGGCGGCCGACGTGCGCCTCCCCGGCTTCGACCACAATCCGTTCCGCTACCTGACCCGCGCGCCGCTCTACGTGCTGTCGTCGATCTACGAGGGGCTGCCCGGCGCGCTGATCCAGGCGATGGCCTGCGGCTGCCGCGTGATCAGCACCGACTGCCCGGGCGGCTCACGCGAGATCCTCGACGACGGCCGGCTGGGGGCGCTGGTCCCGCCGGGCGATCCGGCGGCGCTGGCGCGCGCGATCGAGGCCGCCCTCGACGCCGGACCGGCGCGCGTGCGCTATCCGCTGGAGCGCTTCGCCGAGGACGCCGCCGTCGACAGCTACCTCGACGCGCTGGGCGTCACGGCGCCCGTTACCGCGAACGACCGCGCCGCCACCAACCGGTAACGCCGCCTCGGCCAAGGCCCCCGGCTCGCCCGTCGTTTTCAAGGAAGGCGGCGGCGGCACGATCCTCGCTACGTCGGGCCCGGATGATTTCCGCCTCCACACCCGCTTCCCCGCCGTCGCCCCGGGTCGACATTCACCTTCACGTCCCCACGCGCACGGTCGTGAAGGTCCTGCTGGCGGGCTTGCTGGTCTGGGCGGGCCTCCGCCTGTGGCCCGAGTTCATCTTCGTCCTCATCTCGCTGCTGCTGGCGGTGGCGCTGCATCCCGTGATCACGTCGCTGGAACGGCGCGGGATGAGGCGCGGCATGGTGGTCGCGCTGATGACGGCCGCCCTGGTGGCGGTGACCGCGGTGACCGTCACGCTGCTCTTCACCTCGCTGGCCGACCAGCTCTCGACGCTGTTCCGCGACTTCCCTGCGTTCCGCGCGCGGCTCGAACAGCGGCTGCCGCCGCAGTATCCGGCGCTGAAGCGCGTGGTGGGCGAGATCTTCGCGCTGCCGTCGTCGCCCGAGCTGAACGAGTGGCTGCGCCGGCCGCTGGCGCTGGGGACCGTCGCGCTGGGCGGCGCCCTCTCCGTGTTCTTCACGCTGGTCGTCACCATCTACCTGCTGCTCGACGGCAAGCGCCTCTACGCCTGGCTGATCGCCTACGTGCCGCGCGTCCACCGCGACCGGATCGCGCAGACCGCCGAGGAGGTGTCACAGGTCGTCTACGCCTACGTGCGCGGGCAGGTCATCACGTCGCTGCTGTTCGGGGTGTACACGGCGATCGTGCTGCACCTCTGCCATGTCCCCGCCGCGCTGCCGCTGGCGGTGCTGGCCGGCGTCTGCGACGTCGTCCCGGTGGTGGGGATCGTGATCGCCACCCTGCCGGCAGTGCTGCTGGCGCTCACGCACTCACCGACGACCGCCGGGATCGTGTTCGCGTTCTACATTCTTTATCACATCGTCGAGAGCTACCTGATCGTGCCCCGCGTTTACGGGCGGCAGCTGCGCCTGTCGACGCTGGCGGTGCTGCTGGCGCTGATGGCGGGGACGACGCTGCAGGGGTTGATCGGGGCCATCCTCGTGCTGCCGCTGGTGGCCGCCTACCCGATCATCGAACGCGTCTGGCTGGCCGGTTACCTGGGCCCCGAGGTGATCAAGGACCACCGCGCGCTGGCCAAGGCCGACGAGCCGGGCAACGAGAGCGCGGTGGAGACGGTGCTGCAGGGTGAAAGACACCCTTGGGAGGGGCCCACGGGACGCATCCCCGGGCCGAATGCCACGTGACAGCGTCAGAACGATGCTTACGTTTGACCACCGAGATGCCGCAGATGACTGTCATGCTCGTCGAAGACGAGGACGACACGCGCGACGCGCTGGCGGCGCTGCTGGAGGAGAACGACTACCGGGTCCTGCAGGCGCCCAACGGCGCCGAGGCGCTGCGGATCCTGAAGGCGGATCCGGCCGGCTGTCAGGTGATCTTGCTGGACCTGATGATGCCGGTGATGAACGGGTGGGACTTTCGCCGGCACCAGAAGCGGAGCGCCGCGCTGGCCGAGATCCCGGTGGTCTTGATGTCGGCGGGCGCGCAGATCGCCTGCGCCTCCGACGATCTGGATGCGGCCGGCTACATCTCGAAGCCGGTCGAGCTCCACGATCTCCTGGAGACAGTCCACCGGCACTGTCGCGGTTGACGACGTGTTGGAACAGAGGTCCGAAGGTTCTTCGATCGGCGAGCGGCTCGGCCGCTACGAGCTGATCGATCTGCTGGGCGTCGGCGGCATGGCCGAGGTCTTCAAGGCCCGTTGCACCGGCCCGGGCGGGTTCGAGCGCACGGTGGTCTTGAAGCGGATCCTGCCGGCGCACGGGCGCGACCGCGAGTTCGTGCGGATGTTCGTGGACGAGGCGAAGATCCTGGGGATGCTGCACCACCCGAACGTGGTGCAGGTCTACGACTTCGGCGAGTCCGACGGGACGCTGTTCCTGGTTCTGGAATACGTCGACGGCCCGTCACTGGGTGACGCGATCTCGGCGTTGAAGAAGGCGGGCCGCTCGATGCCGGCGCTGGTCGCCGCGCGCATCGCGCACGAAGTCTGCCGCGCGCTGGATCACGTGCACACGCTCCAGGATCCGGACGGCGCTCCGCTGAGCGTGATCCACCGCGACGTCACGCCCTCGAACATTCTTTTGACGTCGGCCGGCGGGATCAAGCTGCTCGACTTCGGCGTCGCGAAGTACCGCGCGTCGCAGGCGCGCTCGCAGCAGGGAATGATCAAGGGAAAGCCGGCCTATCTCGCGCCGGAGACGCTGGAGAACGGCGCCGTCGATCACCGGATCGATCTGTTTTCGCTGGGCGTCGTGCTGCACGAGCTCCTGACGCTGGAGCACCTGTTCGAGGGCGACAGCCACTCGATCACGTTCCACCGCGTGCTGCGCATGCCGATCCCGTTGCCGTCGCGCACGCGGTCCGACATCCCGCCCGCGCTCGACGCGATCGTGATGAAGGCGCTGGAGCGTGATCCCGCGCGCCGCTATCAGACCGCGCGCGAGATGGCGATCGATCTCGATCAGATGCTCGCCGCCGAAGCGGCGCGCACCGACGACGCGATTGTCTTCGCCCGGGATCTCGTGTCGCTGATCCCGGAAAACGCGAACCGTGCGCCCGCGCGCGTGGCGGAGCGCACGCGACGGCCGGCGACGGCCGGTACGCAGCGTTATCTCACGCACCGCTTCCGAACCTCGCGTGTCGGGCGCTTCCTGTTCGGCCCCCTGCGGGACAGCTGACGGGCCTGACCAGGGCGACTAACCGCCCGATTTCAGGATGGTTTCTGGCAGGGGAAGAAATGCCGCCCCGTCCCGTCTTACCAATGCCTACAGATCCCGGTTGGTAGATTGAAACGGTTGTGGTACAAGGCGGCGTCGGTAGAGCAACGTCCCACTTTTCATCAAAAAACCGACCACCCCCCCCGTAGAAAAAAAACGCTTCTCAGGAAAGGACCTTTTCAGATGTCGAACAAACTTCGAAATCTCTTGGTTGTGGCGCTCCTCTCGGGGGGGCTCGCGGTCATGACGACGGGTGGCTGCGGTAGCAGCGACAACACCGGCACCGGCGGTAGCGGCGGTGAGGCTGGCGCGTCGGCCACTGGCGGCAAGACTGGTTCCGGCGGCACGGCCGGTGGCTCGGCTGGCGCGACCGGCACGGGTGGCGCGGCTGGCGCCACGGCGACCGGTGGCGAGGGTGGTCACGCCACCGGTGGCGCGGGCGGCGCGACCGGCGGCGCCGGCGGCGGCTCGGCTGGC
>CAZTZM010000120.1:0-8141 GCA_964618005.1 uncultured Myxococcales bacterium | reverse complement strand
CCGTTGGCGGCCGGGGGGGCAGCAGCCTTGGCGGCGGCCGGCGGCGGGGCGCTGGGCGTGCTCGGCTTGGCGGCTGGCGGGGCACCGGTCGGCGCGGCGCCCACCGGACCGGGAGCGCGGATGACACCGCCGCGCGGACCGATGACCATGACCATGCGGCGCCCTTCCATCATCGGGCGCTGCTCGACCATCGCCACGTCATTGCAGGCCTTCACGACCTGATCCAGCATCGCCTGCCCGGTCTCCGGGTGGACGATCTCGCGGCCGCGGAAGACGATCACCAGCTTGCACTTGTTGCCTTCGGCCAGGAAGCGACGGATGTGCTTCACCTTGAAGTCGAAGTCGTGCTCGTCCGTCTTGGGACGCAGCTTGATCTCTTTCAAGACGATCGTCGATTGATGGCGGCGCGAGGCCTTCTCCTTCTTCGACGTCTCGTACTTGAACTTGCCGAAGTCCATGATCTTGCAGACCGGCGGCGCGGCCCGCGGATTGACCTCGACCAGCTCCAAACCGGCCTCCTCGGCCAGCTTGAGCGCTTCGTGCGTGGGGATGACACCGATCTGCGCGCCGTCAGCGCCAATGACGCGGACCTCGGGCACTCGGATGCGTCGGCCGACGCGGTAGTTGTCGGTCGCGCTGGGGGGAGCTTGATTGAATGGCCTTGGGATGTTCGTTCTCCTGGTGGGGTGTGGTTAGGTTAGGCGACCTCGGAGGTCATCTCATTGTAATGCCGCTGGGGCCCGTCGAGATCCCACCGACATTCGGAATTTTGCCAAGGTCGGGCACCTTCGCCTCGCCGGCCAGGCGGACGGCAAAGCTCTCCAGCGCCTCTGCCGGCTGCTGGGCCCCCTCCCGGGTCCGGGGAGAAACGACGCGCGCCGCCATGTCCTTCTCGCCGACCACGACCATGTAAGGGACTTTCTCCAGCTGCGCCCGTCGAATCTTCGCGCCCAGCTTGTCGGCGGCCAGGTCGGCCTCGACCCGCAGCCCGGCCTCCGTAAGCCGCGCCACGACTTCCCGGCCGTACGCTTCGGCCCGCTCGCTGACCGTCAGAACCTTGGCCTGGACGGGAGACAGCCACAGGGGAAAAGCCCCGGCGAAGTGCTCGATCAGCACGGCGATGAAGCGCTCGACCGAGCCCAGCAGGGCGCGGTGGATCATGACCGGCCGCTTGCGGGTCCCGTCCGCGGCGACGTACTCCAGCTTGAACCGCTCGGGGAGCTGGAAGTCGAGCTGGAACGTGCCGCACTGCCATTCGCGGCCGATGGCGTCGCGGATCTTGAGGTCGATCTTGGGGCCGTAGAACGCCCCGCCCCCCTCGTCGACCTCGAACGGCTTGCCGGTCCCTTCCAAGACGCGGCGGACGGTCGCCTCGGCGGTGTCCCAGACCTCGCCGGCCCCCATCTGCCCCTCGGGTCGGGTCGACAGGAACAGCCTGATATCCTTGAACCCGAACAGGTCGAGGACGTCGATGGCCAGCTTGAAGCAGGCCCGCATCTCCTCCTCGATTTGCTCCTCGAGCACGAACAGGTGCGCGTCGTCCTGCGTGAAGCCACGCACCCGCAAGAGGCCGTGGAGAACCCCCGAGCGCTCGTAGCGGTAGACCGTCCCCAGCTCCGCCAGGCGCAGCGGCAGATCGCGGTACGACCGCAGCTGCGAGCGGTAGATGGCGATGTGGAACGGGCAGTTCATCGGCTTGACGAGGTAGCGCTGACCTTCCAGCTCCATCCCGCCGAACAGGTTCTCGCCGTAGTGCGCCAGGTGGCCGGAGGTCTCGAGCAGCTGCTCGCGCGCCACGTGCGGGGTGTAAACCGGTTGATAGCCGTGCCGCAGCACCTCGCGCCGGATGAGATCCTCGATCATCTGGCGCAGCATGGCGCCCTTGGGGTGCCAGAGCGCGAAGCCCGGCCCCACCAGCTCGTCGAACGAGAACAGATCCAGGTCGCGCCCCAGGTTGCGGTGGTCGCGCTTCTTGGCCTCCTCCAGCCGGTGGAGGTACTCGTCCAGCTCGGCCTGCGAGCCGAACGCCGTCCCGTAGACGCGCTGGAGCTGCGGGTTGCGCTCGTCCCCCCGCCAGTAAGCGCCGGCGAACGACAGCACCTTGAAGGCCTTGATGTCACCGGTGCGCTCGACGTGCGGGCCGCGGCAGAGATCGATGAAGTCGCCGTGCTGGAAGTACGAGACCTCGTCGCCCTCCGGGATCGATTCGATGATCTCAACCTTGTACTTCTCGCCGCGCGACCGGAACCGCTCGAGCGCCTCGGCGCGCGAGACCACGTGCCGGTTGAACGGCAGGTTCTCGTCGACGATCTTGCGCATCTCGGACTCGATGCGCGCCGCGTCCTCGGGGGAGAACGGTTCAGTGTCGAAGTCGTAGTAGAAGCCGGTCTCGATCGACGGACCGATGGCGACCTTGGCGTTGGGCCGCAGCCGCTTCACGGCGTCCGCCATCACGTGCGAAGCCGAGTGCCGCATGCGCGACAACGGATCGTCTGGGACGTCGCCCTTGTCGCGCGGACGAATGACCTTTTCGACGCTCACGCGAACAGTCTAACCGCGGTCGCGACACCGGGCTTGTACGAACCGGAACAGAAGCTGATCGCGTGAGCGGAGGCGAGCTTCGCTCGCCGGAGCTCGTCGCGGGAGGGTTTGGGAACCCTCTCAGGGTTCCCATGAGGACTGTGGGTAGGCACGGGCGGGATTGAACCGCCGACCCCTACCGTGTCAAGGTAGTGCTCTTCCACTGAGCTACGTGCCTGGGTTCTCTTTGAGATCGTTTTGAGATCCTTGGGGGCCGTTCGGTGGGTGACCGACGCCAATTTCGAATTGGCGTACGTTACGGTTCCTTCCGTCCCTGTCAAGGGAAAGCAGCTGAACGGCGCCTGATCGCGACGGCCAACGCCGCGACGGTCACCAGGAAGAGCGCGATCCCCGCGCCCAGCCCGTAGGGACGGTACGAAAGCTCGATGGTCTGATCGGCGGAGGTGACGGGCGAGGCGACCATCCCCCGCCAGCTCTCGGCGGGCGCGCCGTTTGCCCGCCATCCCCGATCGAAGTTCATGTCGTAGACGAGACGATCGCCCGGCCGCGCGCCCGTCACCCGCACGGTCACGGCGTTGGGCGTCCAGCGCGTGACCTCGGCCCGCCCCGCGCCGCCGGCCAGAAAGGCCAGGCCGCGGTAGCCCGGCTGATCGCTGCCGATGGCGGCCGCGCGCGCCTCCAAGGGGATGCCGTAGCAGGCCAGGACGCCGGTGTTCGCCAGCATCGACGGGTAGCTGATCTTGCTCGGCCAATCGTAGCGCTCGCGCAGCTCGGGACCGACCGCCGGCTTGCCGTAGTGATAAGGCGGCGTTCGCTCCTGGCGAAAGTCACCGCCGCGGGTGACGGGCGGGACCTCCAGCCGGAACGGGGGCGGCGTCGCCTGCCGGGCCACGACCGCCAGATCGAGGGCGTAGAGGCAGACCGCGCCCAGCGCGATCGCCTCGGCCCACCGCCGGCGCCGCGCGAACCGCCCCCAGCTCTCGTCGAGCCCGCCCACGAACACGAGCGCCAGGACGAGGATGGCCGGGAACAGCATGCGGGCCGGGAGGTGCTGCGAGCTGAAGATGGGCAAGAGGTGCACCACCGACCAGATCGACTGCCCCAGCGCCAGGATCACGAACGCCAGCGCCGCCACCTTCAGCGTCACCAGCCGCGGGCTGCGCCCGACGACCAGCGCGGCCGCCAGCGCCAGCGCGCCGGCCACGCCGACGTAGGCGCCCCAGTCCCACCAGACCCAGAACACCCGCACCGGCAGCCGGGGGTAGAAATCGAACCCTTGCTGGTGCGCGGTCAGGATGACCCACAGCGAATGGAGCGAGATCGCCTCGTTCGATTCGATGAGCCGCGGGAACCGGCTCATCGTCGCCAGCACCGGGATCAGCTTGGGCGCCGCCAGGCCGATCGAGGTGACCACCGTGATCCCGAACAGGCGCGGCGGCCAGAGGGCGCGCCGGGCGATCGCCGTGCCCAGCGCGTAGAGCCAGAGCAGCATCAGCGCGTGCGGGTGCGGGTAGATGCCGCCGACGTAGATGATCAGCGCCAGGAACGCGCCCGCGGCGGCCGCCGGCTGCCAGCGCCGCTCGGCCAGCGCCCGATCGAAGAAGTACAGCACGAACGGGAACCAGGCGTAGGAGAGGTGCCACATGTGCCCCGAGGCGACCTGCAGCGACCAGCGGCTGCCCAGGATCCAGATCGCCGCCACGAACGCGCGCCAGGCGGGGCTGCGGGTGAAGCGCCCCGCCAGGAGATAGGTCCCCAGCACGCCGACGCAGGTCGCGGCGACCACCTCCAGCCGCAGCGCCAGCGGGAACGAGAACAGAAAGTAGAGCGGCGCGAAGGGCGAGACGAGGTTCGTGGCCCCCTCCAGGTAGCCCCAGGCGGGGAAGCCGCCGCACAGCCAGGGGTTCCACCAGGGGAGCTGGCCGTAGCGCGCGACGGAGAGGACCGTCACGTAACGGAAGGCGGCCTGCGAGTCCCAGTCCTGGAAGCCCATCGCCCGCGCGTCGGCGAAGAACGGCGCGAAGACCCACACCGCCAGCGCCAGCACGGGGACGACGGCCGCCACGTCGGCGAGGCGAGGACGGGACCCGCGCAGAGCGATCACGAGGCGACTGTCGTACGCCCGCCGTGCGGCGGCAAGCCCAGCCGCGGTCGGAAGGCCGGCGGGCGGACTTGCTCTCGCTCGGCCCCGCTGGCAGGATTCCGCCGCTTTGATCATCGGACGCAGCCCGCTGCGCGTCTCTCTCGGCGGAGGCGGCACGGATCTCCCCTCTTACTACCGCGAGCACGGCGGATTCCTGATCGCCGCCGCGATGACCAAGTACGTCTACGTCTCGATGCACGAGACCCCGCTGAAGGAGATGCTGCTGCGTTACTCGCAGATCGAGCGGGTCAAGGAGGTCGGCGAGATCCGCCACCCGATCATCCGCGAGGCGCTCAAGCTGACCGACATCCGCGGGCCGAACCTGGAGATCACCAGCATGGCCGACATCCCCTCGGGGACCGGCCTCGGGTCGTCGGGCAGCTTCGCCACCTGCCTGCTGAAGGTGCTGCACAACTTCAAGCGCCAGAACATCCACCCGCGCGAGCTGGCCGAGATGGCCTGCCACATCGAGATCGACGTCCTGAAGGAGCCGATCGGCAAGCAGGATCAGTACATCGCGGCCTTCGGCGGCGTGACGGTGTTCGAGTTCAACCGCGACGACAGCGTCACGGCGCGCCCGGTGAAGGCCAGCGCCGACACGCTGGACCTGCTGGAAGACAGCCTGATCATGGTGTCGACCGGGTTTTACCGGGCGGCCGGCCAGGTCCTGAAGGAACAGGACGACAAGACCAAGACCGCCGATCCGTCGATGGTCAGCAACCTTCACTACGTCAAGGAGCTGGGCCAGCGCAGCCTGGAGGCGATCGAGAGCGGCAACCTGACCGACCTCGGGCGCCTGATGGACGAGCACTGGGCGCACAAGAAGAAGCGCTCGACCAAGATGTCGAACCCCGATATCGACCGCTGGTACGCGCTGGCGATGGACAACGGCGCGCTGGGCGGCAAGCTGATCGGCGCCGGCGGCGGCGGCTTCCTGCTGTTCTACACCGAGCAGAAGGCCCGCCTGCGCCACGCCCTGCGCACCGAGGGACTGGTCGAGGTCAAGCTCGGCTTCGACTATGAGGGAACGAAGATCATTTAGCGCGCGAGGTCTCCTCGGCGCCTGGTGGCAGCGGGTCGCAGGGGCGACCTGGGACGTGCGGGTCGGATATGCGATCGGCGCGATCGCGGTCCTGACCGCATTTCTGGTGTCCGCGCGCGGGATCGGCGGGCTGTTCCCCGACGGGCACTACGCGTCCACCTCGGTGATCGGCACCGCCGCCTTCAACACCTGGAAGTGGAAGACCTGGCTGCCGGTGGAGGTCTACGTCGATCGCCCGCCGGCCTACTCCCTCACCTACATGCATCACCCGCTGGGGATGTTCTGGGTCATCGACATCCTCTGCAAGGTGTTCGGCTTTCACGACTGGGTGCTGCGGTTGCCGCCGCTCTTCTACGTCACCGGCACCACCGCGCTGCTGTTCATGCTCGGCCGCGCGCTGTGGGGGGCGATCCCGGGCGGCCTCTGCGCGCTGGCCTATGTCGCGCTGCCGATCACGGTCGGGTTCGCCAACTACCACGATCTGGAGCAGCCGGTGATCTTCGGGCTGGTGCTGGCCAGCTGGGGCTACCTGCGCTTCGCCGGCACCTGGCGCGAGCGCTACGCGCTGGCCAGCGTGCTGGGATTCGTCTTCGCGCTGAACATGGACTGGCCCGGCTACATGTGGGGCGCCGCCTTTCTGGGCGGTCTGTTCGTGTACGCGTTCCTGTTGCCCGAGCGGCTTCGCGCGCCCGCGCCGGCACGCGCGCTCGGCCGCTACTGGGCTTTCATGTGCGTGGGGGCCGTCTTCAGCCTCGGGCTCGAGGCGCTGGTCCTGGCCCAGAGCGGCCGCGTCGCCGACGTCCTGAGCTCGTACACGCATCGATCGGCGGGCGGCGGCCTGCCGCTGCACGTGATCCTCGAAGCGCGCCGCTACCGCATCGAGCTGATGTTCACCGGCCTGGCGATTGGCCTGGGCAAGCTGGCGGTGCCGGTGATCGGCGCGCGCGCCGTCGCCCGCCGCAACCACCTCGAGCTGCTGCCGCTGCCGATCCTGTTCAGCGCGCTGGTCCAGTACCTGGTGTTCAAGGAGGGGGCCGACGTCCACATCTTCTGGCCGCACTACTTCGCCCCCTACTTCGCGCTGGCCGTCGGTGCGCTGGCCGCGTCGGTGGCCGACGTCGTCCGCTGGGCGGCGGCCCGCCTGGGCCCGCGGTTCGAGCGCGTCAAGCTGGCGCCGGCGGCGCCTTGGATCGCGCTGGTGCTGCTGGGCCTGCCGGTGGCGTTCGTCCTCAAGGACGGCCTGTCGATCTTCCGTCTGGCCCGCGAGACCGGTGGCCGCTTCGCTGAAGCGAACATGGACACCGATCTCGACAAGGAGGCGGTGCTGGACTGGTTCCTGGCGCGCTTCCCGCCGACCGTGGGGGTCGCCTACCCGTCGACGATCCACGACGGCTGGGCGCTGCAGTGGGAGCTGCGCCCGCGCCTGTCGGCCGCCAATCAGCCCCTCAACGCGCCGGTCACGCCCGCCACGCGCGTGTACATCCTGGACACGCGCCTGACGGCGCCGGCGGATCTGCGCCAGGCGGCCACGCGCTACCACGTCCAGGCTGTCGGCTACCTGTGGGTCTTCGATCGGAGCGAGCCCCCTGCCCCGCTGGACGGCTACGCGCTGGAGGAGCGCGAGCCGACCTGGGGCGAGCGCTGGTGGCTGGGACCGACCGAGCCGATCCGTTCGGTGCGCGCCGACCCCTGGGTCACCTGGGAGTGGCGCACGCTGCTGGGCCAGTCCGCCCCGGTGCCGACCACCGCGCCGGTGAGCACCGACGACCTGCGCATCGCCCACAACGCGGCGCTGGCCCGCGGCGACGCGGCCGGGGCGGCGCAGCTGCGCGCGGCGCTGGAGGCGCGGTTCAACCTGCCGGTGAGCGCGCGGTTCGCGGGGGGCACGACGCTGCTGGGCGGCGTTCAGCGCCGCGGCGCCCGCCGCAGCGTCACGCTGTTCTTCGTGGCGGGCGTGTTCGCGGGCGACGCGCGCTTCTCCGTCCGCGCCAAGGTGGAGGCGCCGCCTCGATTCTCGACGCTGCCGGCCGATCCGGCGGTGCTGGAGATCGCCGGCGCGCCGGCCTGGCCCACCAGCCTGTGGCGCCCGGGCGCGATCTACAGCATCGAGGCGGTCTACCGGAAGCGCCCCGGCACCGAGGTCCTCTCCGGCGCTTGGATCCCCGCCCCAGCCCGCATCGACCAGCGCGGCCCTGTCGAGCTCTTGCGGCTCTAAGGGCGCCCGCCGGCGCGGTGGCCGGCGACGATGACGAAGCCCAGCGACTCTTCGGGCTCGGGCAGCAGGCGATCGAGCAGGCGCGCGCCGGCCGCGACGGAGACGATCCCCGGCCCGACCAGCGGCAACGTCCACCAGCGGACGCCGCGCTGCTGCGGCGCCTCGTGCCCGAGCTTGTCCAGCGACTGCGCCAGCTGGCC
>CAZTZM010000119.1:0-2715 GCA_964618005.1 uncultured Myxococcales bacterium | reverse complement strand
TGGACGAGCTGCTGCGGCTCGGCCCGCGCACGCGCCTGGACGCGGCGGCGCTGGCCGGCTGGATCGCGGCCGTCGAGGCGGAGGCGCGGCGCGACGGCCGCGGGTGGACGGCGCCCGGGCTGTCGCTGGCCGATCTCGATCTGGACTTTCCCGTCGAGCTGGGCGCGCTCTCCGCGGTGTTGGCGAACCTGCTGCGCAACGCCGCCGCCGCGGTCGAGGGGCTGCCCGACGGGCGCTTGCTGGTCCGCGCCGATCGCGAGCGCGACGTGACCGGCCGGCAGTGGGTGCGGCTGGTCGTCGCCGACTCGGCGCCCGACGTGCTCACGCTGGAGGCGATCGAGGCGCGCGAGAGCGGCCGCGGCCTGGCCATCGTGCGCGATCTGGTGCGCGCCTGGCGCGGGCACCTGGTGGTGCGGCCCGAGCCGGCGCCGTACGTGAAGCTGGTGGGGGCGTCGTTCCCGCTGTGACGGCGCCCCGGCTGAAGCTGGTTGTCTGCGAGGACGGCCGCGAGTACCTGGAGCGCTTCCAGCGGTTCCTGGGCGAGTCGTTCGACTTCCTGCCGGCCCACGACTTCGCCGAGGCCCACGCCGCCGCCGGGATGGCCGACGGCCTGCTGCTGGACCTGGACTTTCGCCGCACCGCCGGCGAACGCCTGGTCGACGAGCAAGGGAACGTCCCCGGCGCGCTGGACGCCGGCACGCGCGCCCGGCTGTCCGAGACGCAAGGGATCCTGATCCTGCGCGGCCTGCGCGCGCGCGGCGTCGGGCTTCCGGCGGTGCTGTTCGCCGACCTCGACGACCCGACGCAGGTCGCCTTCCTCGAGCGCACGCTGGCCCCGCTGACCGTCGCCGACAGCCGCCGCGGGCTGGCCGAGATCGCCGCGCTGCTGCGCGCGATGCGCCGGAAGGCCTAGGCCGCCTACCGGGCGGCACGTCGTCGGGCATGGTTCGCTTCGCTCACCGTTGCCTTTAGGGCAACGCCCTCCTAGACCACTCCTAGACCGCGGCCGCCGCGGCGACCGGCCGTTCGCGCAGCGCCAGGACGCAGCAGGCGGTCAGCGCCAGCTCGGTGGCCAGCGTGGCCCAGGCCGCGCCGGGGCCGCCCAGCCGCGGGATCAGCATCAGGTTGACGCTGACGTTGACCACCAGCATGAGCCCGGCGAACAGCAGGTTCCGGCGCTCGAGATCGCGCGCGATCAAGAAGTGCGTGAGCCCGAAGTTGAGGAACAGCACCGGCAGCGCGCCGGCCAGCACCCGCAGCGACGGCGTGGCCCGGTGGAACCCCGCGCCGAACACCAGCCGGACGATCCGCTCGCTGGTCAGGTAGACACCGGCGCCGACGGCCAGCCCCAGCGCCACCAGCAGCATGACCAGCGCCGTCTCCCAGCGGCGCTGCTGCGCGCGGTTGTCACGGGCGCGGGCCAGCAGCGGAAAAGTCGCCGCCAGCACGACCGACGGCACGATCATCAGCCCTTCGAACACCTTGTACGCCGCGCTGTAAGCGCCCACCTCGGCGTTGCCGGAGAAGGCCTTCAACAGGACCACGTCACCCTTGAAGTAGAGCAGCGACAGCAGCGTCGCCAGCCAGAGCGGAAACGCCTCGCCGGCGGCCCGCCGCCGGAGCGCCCGATCCGACGGGAGCGCGCGCCGCAGCTCGAGGCCGTAGCGGTGGCGGAGCAACGCCAGCCCGTAGGCCCCGCTGGCCACCATCCCGGCCAGCAGCCCGGCCGCCAGCGCCGTCACGGTGCGAGAGATCGCCAGCGCCGCCAGGCCGCCGCCAGCCAGCGCCACGGCGCGCACCACGTTGAGGCGCGCCTCGTCGGCCAGCCGTTCGAACCCGCGAAAGATGGCCAGGAAGTAGTCGATGAAGGCATTGGCCAGCGCGGCCAGCCCCAGCAGCGCCATCGCCCGGCGGGTGTCCCCCGGCCCGGCCAGCGCCGCCGCCACCGCGATCAACGCCAGGTACGGCAACGAGGCCGCCAGCCGCAGCCGCATCACCGTCCCGACGACGACCGGCGCGACGGCGCGATCGCGCGCCAGGGCCCGCGTCGTCCAGACCCCCGTCCCGAGGTCGGTGCAGAGGGCCAGCATGGCCGTCGCCGCGAACGCGAACTGGTAGCTGCCGAAGGCCGCCGTCCCCAGGATCGGCGCGGCCACCACCATGAGCGCGATCCGGCACCCCTTCTCGAGCGGGACCGACAGCGCCTTGATGACCACGTTGGCGAGCGCGGTGCGCTCCTCGGCCGCCAGCGCCGCCCTCACGCTTCGGCCCTCCCGGAACGTGGCGTCCCTCTCACCCGCGGGGCCGGGCAAAAAAGCGCATGGAAAGAATCCCGTCGGGGTGGAAGACTCCCCGTCTTCTGAGCGCGGCAGAACCGATGGAACAGCATTCCCGGCGAACGCTCCCCGAGCGCCCCGAACACCGGCACTCTGACATGGGCGATCGGGCACGACAACCGTCTCCGGAAACCCTGACAGGGTGTCGGCCATGAAGCTGGCGATCGAGGTCACCACTTGCACCGAGGAGCGCACGGGCGTCGGCTATTACACCGAGCACCTGGTCGATGCGCTGATCGCGCTGGCGGGGCCGGGCGACGAGGTGGTGTTGATCGGCAACCGCGCGCTGGCGCCGGCCGCCGCCGAGAAGTGGGGCGCGCGCGTGCGCACGGGCGGCGCGCAGCTCCGCTATCTCTGGATGCAGACCGAGGCGGCCCGC
>CAZTZM010000118.1:0-2206 GCA_964618005.1 uncultured Myxococcales bacterium | reverse complement strand
GGGAAAATGGTAGGCACGATTGGATTCGAACCAACGACCTCTTCCGTGTCAAGGAAGCGCTCTAACCAACTGAGCTACGCGCCTGCGGTCAACCTTCAGTAGTTTAGCAGGATCGATGCGGGCGGCAAAGCGGCCCTGAGGCGCGTTGCTATTCCCTCTCCGAGAAGCCAGGCAATACTGTATCCTCTGTGACGGTGGATGGCGTCAGCGGTCACGGCGCCGGTGAACGCCGCCCGACCTGCCATGACGACAGACGCACCGTCGACGACGCGCAACCCGCTCCGCTCAGCTCCTAACCTGCTTACGCTTGCACGTATCTGTCTGGCGCCGTTTCTGGTTGCGGCCATTCTGGAACATCGTTTCGAAATCGGTTTCGTGCTTTTTCTCGCCGCGGGCGTCACCGATGCACTCGATGGCATTCTGGCCCGGGTACTGAAGCAGCGCACAGTTGTCGGCCAGTATCTCGATCCTGTTGCAGACAAACTGCTGCTGAGCACGCTGTTTCTGGTGTTGATGCACGAAGGCCTGATGCCCGTGCGCGTCACCGTGCTGGTCTTCGGTCGCGATGTCTGCATCCTGCTGGTCTCGGCTATTCTCTATGCGGCAGCGGGCCGGCGCGATTTTCCGCCGAGCGTGTTTGGCAAGGTCAACACCGTGGCTCAGGTGACGGCCGTGGCTGTTGTGCTGCTACATCAGCTCACGCAGCAGCCCTGGGTGGTCGCGCTGCGTGCTTTTGCCCTGTGGGCCACCATGGTCTTTACCGTAATCTCCGGCCTGCACTATGCCTGGATCGCGGCGCGGCGTCCGGCACACTCCACCAACGGGCATCCGCACTAAGCTCTATTCGTATGGCACGCCTAGGGCCGAAGCATGAGCCTCGCTATACTCACAAAAACTGCGCGGCCTGCAGTCTTCTGCCTGAGCCGCGCTGCGTTCGGAGCCTGAGCCATGCCCTCGAAATGGACGCTGGGAATCATCGCAGGATCTGCAATGCTGGCGGCACAGGTGCATGCTGCGCCCATTGAGGTGCGTGTGGTCGTGGTCACCACCTTTGAGGTTGGCAACGATACAGGCGACGAGCCCGGCGAGTTGCAGAACTGGATTGAGCGCTATCCCCTGCCTCAGTCGCTCGCCTTCCCGGCAGGCGGCCATCCGCTCTATTACAACCCGCAGGATCATGTGCTCGCTATCTTGAGCGGAGTGGGTAAGGCGCACACCGCCGCGTCCATCATGGCGCTTGGCCTCGACCCGCGCTTCGACCTGACCCATGCTTACTGGATTCTGGCTGGCATTGGCGGCATTGATCCGCACGTCGCTTCAGTTGGCTCGGCGGCATGGGCCCGGCATGTAGTGGATGGCGACCTGGCCTACGAGATCGACGGCCGGGAGATACCTGCGGACTGGCCAACAGGGATTGTCGCCTACGACCGCTCAACTCCTTACGAGCAGCCGGCTCCGCCTGCCGTGAGCGACAACGGCACCCTGGCTTACGACCTGAATGCCGGGCTTGCCGCCTGGGCCTGTGATCTGACCCACCAGGTCGATCTGCCGGACGATGCCCACCTGCAGGCAGCTCGCGCGGGGTATCGCGGCTTGCTCAATGCGCAAAAGCCGCCGTTTGTGCTGCTTGGCGACACACTTACAGCGGACCGCTTCTGGATCGGCACGAAGATGAACGGCTGGGCCGAGCGCTGGGTGCCTTACTGGACCCACGGCGAAGGCCGTTTTGCCACCACCGCCGAGGAGGACTCCGCTTATCTGCAGGCGCTTACCATGCTGGCTCAGGCGGGAAAGGTCGACCTGGCGCGGGTAATGGACCTGCGCACGGGAAGTGACTTTTCTGCTCCGCCTGAGGGCGTAACCCCGGCCGAACTGCTCAGGAGCGAGGCCACCGGCAACTACGCCGCGTATGCCGAGTCCATTGAGAATGCCTACAGGGTCGGGAGCCCGGTGGTACGCGAGCTGGCCCGGCACTGGGGTCGGTATAGAAAGGCCGTGCCCGAGACAAAGCAGTGAGATGGACTGCTACTCGTCGCCTTCTTTGTCCTGATCCACTTCTGTGGACTCTTCAATGGCCATGTCGTTAAATTCTTCAGAGTCAAATACTTCGCCACATTCCAGACACTCGACAAACTCGGTATCCTCGTGGCGGGAGACGATTCTCACTCGGGGGTGTTTGCACACGGTCGGCATCGGAATTGTATTC
>CAZTZM010000117.1:0-5073 GCA_964618005.1 uncultured Myxococcales bacterium | reverse complement strand
TCACGCGCGTCGTGGTGCCGACCCACAGCAACCAGAACAACATGTCCCTCGTGACCGGCCAGTACCCCGACGGCGACAACGCCCCCTCGAACGACTGGCTGTCGCGCAGCATGGGGTTCGTGTCGCCGGTGACCCTGGAGGGGCAGGTCTCGATCGGCGACTACGCGCTCTACGACAAGAACCCGCTGCTCACGCGCGGCGACAGCGTCTACAGCGCCACGCGCGCGGCGCACGGCCGCTCGGCCTACGTCGGTGAGCTGCCGCCGTTCGAGGCCGGGGCCGACGACGTCCACCTGTCGATCCTGGGCACCGTGTTCGAGACGCCGCTCGGCAACCTGACCGTCGACGAGCCCACCGCCAAGAACATCCTGACCCAGGTGCTCGACTACCCGGCCGACGTCGCGAACCGCTACAACTACGACGGCCCGCCGGTCAGCGGCGAGACCCAGACGCAGTTCACGCTGCGCGACGCGGCCGACTACATCCGCGCGAACCCGATGCCGGCCTTCATGTTCGTCTGGGACTTCCTGGCGCTGGACGACGATCCCACCAGCCTGTACGGCGCCGACGGCGCGCAGATCGCCGCCATCATCGAGGACTACGACGCCGGCCTGGGCGAGCTGCTGGCGGCGCTGGACGACAAGGGGCTGACCCCCAGCACGAACATCCTGTTCACGCTGGACCACGGCAAGGTCGACACACACAAGCAGGTCGTGCTGGGGACGCAAGGGGGCGCCGGCGCCGACGGCCAGCTGGCCGCGCTGGTGACGGCGCAGGGGGCCGCGATGGGCCTCGACACCAGCAGCTATGCGCTGCTGAACGAGGACGGCGACGCGCAGATCTACGCCAACGTTGCGGGCGCCGGCACCGCCGATGGCGCGGCCGCGCAGGCCGACGTGACGCACAAGCTGCTGGCGTTGATCCAGTCGGGCGCCATCACGGGCCTGGACACGACCCGCACCCTGACGGCCGACGGCGCGCTGGGGACGCGCACGTTCCACGACTTCCGCGCCGCCAGCCCGAATCAGCCCGACATCACCGTCTTCCCGCAGGACGACTGGACGCTGAACCAGGTCGACACCACGAACACGGCGCCCGGGCCGTTCCAGGAGCACACGCAATATCCCTACGGCCGGCACGGCGGCTTCTCGGCCGACGAGCTGTACGTCCCGCTCATCATGGCGGGGCCGGCGTTCAAGAGCGGGGTGCTGCTCCCCTACCCCGTCGTCCACCCCGAGGTGGCGCCGACGGCGCTGGCGACGCTGGGTGACGAGGTGGCGCTGCGGACGGCGGCGCGCGGGCCGATCGCCGCCGCGTTCGCCGGCGACCCAGGCGAGACGATCGCGCTGCCCGACCCGCCCGACGGCGCGCGCGATCTGGTGCTGACCGGCAGCGGATTTGAAGCGACGGCGGCGGCGCCCGCCCCGGCGACCAAGGCGGTCGTGCTGTTCGACGTCGCGGGCCTCTACGAAGACGAGCTGTTCGACGATCCGGCCACCGCGCAGGCGGCTTCCGGGTTCCAGACGCTGGCCGCCGCCGGCACCCGATTCGAGGACTGCTGGACCGAGAGCCGCGACTGGCCGGTCACCGAATACCAGCTGCTGACCGGCGGCTACCCCGTGTCGCCGTTCGTGGCCGCGGCCGAAGACGATCCGACGGTCACCTTCCCGCCCGGGCAGGGGCTGCTGGCGATGCCGCCGGCCGCCAACCGCGTGTCCGATCCCGACGGCTACGCCGCCTGGCGCGCGCCGACACTCTTCGCCGCCGACAGCCTGTTCGCGACCGCGCAGGCGCTCGGGTACGCCACCGCGCTGGTCGGGACGCCCGACTTCCACACGCTGCACATCGACGCGACCAAGATCGCGTCCCAAAATCCAATCGGCAGCGACCTCGGCAGCCAACTGGCCGCGCTGATCGCCGGCTCCAGCGGCGGATCGCTGACCGTGGTGGCGCTGGGTGGCGCGCGAACCGCCGACCGGCACAGCCACCAGGCGCTGGGCGAGCTGCAGGCGCTGGCGATGCAGGTCCAGAGCGCGGTCGCGCAGCTCTCGGGCGCGCTGGTCGTCGTCACGAGCCGCGGCGCCACGACCATCGACGATTCCGGATCCGACTTCTACGGTCCAGGATCGTCGCGGCACGTGCCGCTGATCCTGCTGGGCGGCGGCGTGCGCGCGGGCGTGGTGACCGGACAGCCGGCGACGCCGGCCGACATCCCCGCCACCATCCTGTACGCCGTCGGGGCGCCGACCACCACCGACGTGGCGCAGGGGACCTGGGCGACCGGGACGCCTGTCGGCGGCGTTCCACAGCCGCTACCGGCCACCGCCACCCAGGGTCACGCCCTCTTGCGGGCCTTTCTCGAGTAGAGGGTCGGAACCCGTCCGCGGGTTCTGAGGTACGATAGCGCCCAAACCAACGATGGCCGAGCCCGCCAGAGCCCCTACCCCCGTCCGCGTCAACGACGCGCCCACCCTCGACTTCGAACGCCCGGTCGTCGAGCTGGAACGGAAGATCGAAGAGCTGATCCGGGTCAGCAGCGGGGCGTCCGAGCTACGCCCGCAGATCTCCCTGCTGGAAGCGCGCGCGCGGGAGCTGCAACAGAAGATCTTCGCCGAGCTGACGCCCTGGCAGAAGGTCCAGCTGTCACGCCACCCGACCCGGCCGTACACGCTCGATTACGTCGAACGCTTGCTCACCGAGTTCACCGAGCTGCACGGCGATCGCCGCTTCGCCGACGACCCGGCGATCGTCAGCGGGTTCGGCCTCTTCGACGGCTCTCCGCTGCTGATGCTCGGTCATCAGAAGGGGCGCAGCACGAAGGAGAAGGTGCGCCGCAACTTCGGCCAGCCGAAGCCGGAGGGCTATCGCAAGGCGCTGCGGTTGATGGATCTCGCCGCGCGCATGAAGCGGCCGATCATTTGTCTGATCGATACGCAGGGCGCCTACCCGGGCGTCGACGCGGAGGAGCGTGGCCAGGCCGAGGCCATCGCCAAGAACCTGGAGGTCATGGCCGGTCTGCCGGTGCCGATCGTCTGCGCGGTGATCGGCGAGGGCGGCTCCGGCGGGGCGCTGGCGCTGGGCGTGGCCAACCGGATCCTGATGCTGGAGTACGCCACCTACTCGGTCATCTCGCCCGAGGGGTGCGCGTCGATCCTGTGGCGCGACGACAACCGCAAGCCGGACGCGGCGGCCGCGATGAAGATGACCGCCACCGACCTGCAGCGGCTGGGGATCGTCGACGAGGTGATCCGCGAGGCGCCCGGCGGCGCCCACCGCGACCACGATTTGACCGCCCGCAACCTGGGCGAGGCGCTGCGCCGGCACCTGGCCGAGCTGACGCTCCTGTCGCCCGAGGCGTTGCGCGCCGATCGCTACGCCAAGTTCCGCCACATGGGCGCGTTCGTCGAATCGGGAGACAAGGCGGCCGCGCCGGCCGCGCAGTGAGAAGCCCGAGTCGACGGAGCTCGGCTTTGCTGAGCGGCGTCTTCGCGGGAGGGCCCGGGGACCCGCCCGGGGTTCCCGGATCGATGCCACAGCCGCTGGTCGCCGAGGCGCTGCGGCTGAACGCCCGTTACGTCGAGGAGGTGGTGATCGGCTGGGGGCTCTGCCCCTGGGCCGCGCAGGCCTGGCGCAGCGGCGCGGTCGCGCGGCGGGTGCTGCCGGATCCGGCGGCCGGCGCCGGCGCGGTGCTGGCGTTCATCGACGAGATCGCCGCGACGCCGGCGATCTCGATCGGCCTGGTGATCCTCCCCCGCCTCCCGCTCGACGCGGCGGCGTTCGGGGCGTTCGCCGAGCGGATCCGCCGCGCCGATCGCGCCCGCCGCGCGGCCGACGCCGCGATCCCGTTCCTGGTGGCCGCCTTTCACCCCGCTTTTCGCGCCGATCGAGAGGCTGCCGCCGACGCCGGCACGCTGGTGCCGTTCATCCGCCGCACGCCCGACCCGACGCTGCAGCTGGTGCGCGCCTCGCTGCTGGCCGGCCTCGGCGGCGACGTCTCGACGGAGATCGCGCGCGCGAACCAGACCACGGTCACCGCGCGGACGCCGGAGGCGCTCGATGCGCTGCTGGGCGACATCCGCCGCGATCACGACGCGGCCTACGCCCGCCTCTGATTGGCGCTAGAGTTCCGCGTCAGACGCTGATCCGGGCGATCGGCCGGATCTGCGCTTCGGGGACCAGCTCCTGGAACGAGAGCACCGGCAGGTTCGGGTGCTCGGTCTCGATCAGGCGGCGGACGTAGCGGCGGATCTCGGCGCCGGTCAGCAGGACGGCGCCGGCCGTGCCGCCGGGGCCGATGGCGCGCCCGACCGCGGCCACGATCTCCTGTGACAGCTGGGGCTCGAGCGCCAGGTAGCTGCCGGTCGGCGTCTTCTGGATCGCGTCGCGGACGGCATCTTCGATCATCGGATCCAGCAGGTAGGCGGCCAGCGCGCCGTTGTCGCCGGCATAGCGGTGCGTGATCGTCCGGCGGAGGGCGGCGCGGACGTGCTCCGTCAGCGCCACCGGATCGCGCTCGTGGGGCGCCCATTCGGCCAGGGCGCCCAGGATGTCGCGCAGGTTGCGGAGCGAGATCCCCTCCTCGACCAGGCGGCGGGCGATGTCGGTGAACAGCACGGGTGAGATCAGCTTGGGGACGACCTCGCGGACCACGACCGGGTGGGTGCGCTCGAGCGCGTCGAGCAGCGCCTGCGCCTCTTCCAGGCCGAACAGCTCGTGTCCGTAACGACGAAGCAAGGCGAGGATCTCCTCCCCGAGCCGGTCGCCCGCGTTCGTCCACTGCGCGCGCGGGATCTGACCGCGCGCCAGCGGAACCTCGTTGAGGCGGATCGTGAACGCGCCGCCGGTCGGTCCGGCCGCGCCCGGGCGCAGGCGAACGGCCGGCAGCGGCAAGCCAAGCTCGGCGAACAACCGGTCGCGAACGCGCGGAACGACCTCGTCGGCGAACGTGTCGAGCCACTCGGCCAGGTCGGCGGAGACCTCGACGGCGATCGGCGTCAACAGCGGCGCCGGCACGGCGTCGCTGCCGGGCGCGCGGCGAGCGGCGCCGGCGCGCACGGGCGCCGCCCCGGCCGG
>CAZTZM010000116.1:0-15386 GCA_964618005.1 uncultured Myxococcales bacterium | reverse complement strand
GGCGCCGCCCGAGGCGGCGCCGGTCCCCAGGCGCGACGACGCGGTCCGCTTCGTCGGCCGCACGCGCGAGCTGCAGGAGATCGCCGCCGCGCTGGCGGCCGTGCGCGACGGCGGCGGCGCGCAGGCGCTGATCGTCCGCGGCGAGTCGGGGGTCGGGAAGTCGGCGCTGGTGCGCGCTTTTCTCGAGTCGCACGTGGAGGCGGGGGGTGGCGCGGCGCCGATCCGGCTGACCGCGCGCTGCTACGAGCGCGAGCTGGTGCCGTTCAAGGCGCTCGACGGCCTGGTCGACGTGCTCACGCACCTGCTCCGCCAGCTGGACGTCGACACGCTGACCAAGGTGATCCCGCATCGGGCGGCGGTGCTGCTGCAGACGTTTCCGGTGCTGGGGCGGGTGCCGATGATCGCGCACGCGCCGCACCAGCACGTCGGCTCGGACCCGCGCGAGGTGCGCGCGTCGATGTTCGTGGTTTTCCGCCAGCTCCTGCGCGCGCTGGGCGAACGGGCGCCGATCGTGGCCTTCATCGACGACCTGCAATGGGCGGACGGTGACTCGCTGGCGCTGCTGTCGGAGGTGCTGCGGCCGCCGGAGGCCCCGCGCCTGCTGCTGCTCGGCACCCTGCGCCCGCAGGCCAGCGCCGAAGGATCGCCCCACCTGCTGGACGCGGGCATCCCGGAGCGCCACCTGCCGCTCACCAACCTGGACAACGACACCGCCCGGGCGCTGGCGCGCGAGCTGCTGGCCACGGGCGGCGACATGCGCGGCGAGCGCGGCGCCGACGTGCTGGCGCGCGAGTCAGCGGGGCATCCGCTGTTCCTGCTGGAGCTGGCGCGCACGGCGCACCTGCGGCGGGGCAGCGGCGAGCTGACGCTGGACGGCGTCCTGCGCGCCCAGATGGAGTCGTTTGCGCCGTCGACGTTGCAGGCGCTGCGGGCGCTGGCGATCGCCGGCGCGCCGACGCCGGTGCGGTTGCTCCGCCAGCTCATCGACGCCGACGGCGCCACGGCGCTGCGGCTGTTCGACGAGCCGCGCGGCGCCAAGCTGGTCGCCACCGTCACCGATCGCGGGGACGAGCTGATCGACTTCTCGCACGATCGAATCCGCCAGGTGGCGCGCCTGTCGACCTCCACCGCCGACGCGCGCACCTGGCACGAGCGGCTGGCGGAGGCGTTCGAGGACGCCGGGAACGCGCTGCGCGCCGCCGGCCACTGGCGCGAGGCCGGGCACCCCGATCGCGCCGCGGTCCACTTCGCCTCGGCGGCGCGCCGAGCCGCCGAGGCGCTGGCCTTCGATCGGGCGATCGCCAGCTACACCGACGCGCTGGCGCTGGGCAACTGGTCAGAGGCCGAGCGGCGCGAGATGTGGGTCGGCCTGGGCGACGCGCTCTCCAACGCCGGGCGTGGCGCCGAGGCGGCGTCCAACTACCTGGCGGCGGCGCACCAGGCAGGGCCGGCGCAGGCGATGGATCTGCGCCGCCGCGGCGCCGAGGAGCTGATCCGCAGCGGACACCTGGACGAGGGGCGCAAGGTCGCCGCCCAGGCGCTGGCCGACGCCGGGCTCGGCTTCGCCCGCTCGCCGATCCGTGCGCTGATCGGGCAGCGGGCGGCGCTGCTGCTGCGCGGGCGCCGCTTCCGCCGCCGCACCGCCGAGGAGATCGCGCCCCGCGACCTGGCCCGCGCCGATCTCTGCTGGTCGATCTCCTCGGGGCTGGGGCTCATGGATCCCGTCCAGGGCGCTCACTTCCAGGCCCGCAGCCTGCGGCTGGCGCTGGCGGCCGGCGAGCCCTACCGGGTCTCGCGCGGCATCGCGGGCGAGGCGGCCTACGCGGCGGCGCAGGGCGACGACGGGCGCGCCCGGAAGCTGCTGGCCGAGGCGGGCGAGATCGCGTCGTCGCTCGACCACCCGCACGCGACGGGGATCGTGTCGTTGATGAGCGGCCTGGCCGCGCACCTCTCCGGCCGGTTCGCCGACAGCCTGGATCATCTGGTCGCCGCCGAGCGCATCTTCCGCGACCGCTGCGTGGGCGCCGCGTGGGAGCTGAACGCCGTTCGGCATTTCACGCTCGAGTGCCTGTATTACTTAGGCGCGCTGGATCGCTTCCGCCAGTCGGCCGCCGAGGGGCTGAAGGAGGCGCGCGACCGCGGCTCCGTCTACGCCTCGACCACGCTGCGCATCGGCCTCGCCAACGCCGTGTGGCTGCTGGGCGACGATCCGGCGCGGGCGCGCCGCGAGGTCCACGAGGCGATGGCGGTCTGGTCGGCCCAGGGCTATCACATCCAGCACTGGTACCAGCTGATCGCCGACACGCAGATCGATCTCTACGAAGGCGACGGAGCCGGCGCCCACCGCCGCTTCGAGGAGGGGTGGCCGGCGCTGCGGCGCTCTCTGCTGCTGCAGATGCAGCACACGCGCAACGTCGCGCTGCACCTTCGCGGGCGCGCGGCGCTGGCGGGCGCGCTGGCCAGCGACGGGAGCACGCGCGAGGCTCGGTTGCGGGTGGCGCGCGGGTCGAGCCGGAAGATCGCCCCGCGCGGCTGGGGCGCGGCGATGACGACGCTGCTGGAGGCGGGCATCGCGCGCGCCGAACACCGCGACGCCGAGGCCACCGCCGGGCTGGGCCGCGCGATCGAGCAGACCGGGTCGCACGGTCTGGCGCTGTTCCAGGCAGCTGCGCGCGTGGCCGCCGGCGACGGCGAGGCGGCGGCGGGCGAGCGCTGGATGCAGGCCGCCGGCGTTCAGGCGCCGCGCGCGCTGGCCCGCATGCTGGTCCCGGGCGCGCGCGATCAGTAGATCTGGAACTGGCCGCCGAGGATGAGCAGCGCGACCAGCTGCAGGATCCCGACGTAATAGCGGGCCTGCCCGATGGGTGGGTCCATGTTCCAGACGGCGTTCACGTAGGACGCGCGATCCGCGTTGGTCGAGATGGCCGCCGCAATCCCGTTGGCGACGACCAGGGAAGGCTCCCGCGCCGGATTGGTCACGGCGCCGTCGAGCGTGTAGGAGGTCCCGTAGGTGTTGATCCCCTGAGCGCTGAAGAACGCCAGCAGCTGGTTGTTCTCCGTCACGTTCCAGGCCGACCCGCTGGTCCAAATCTGGTCGATCACGAGGTTGATTTGCGTGCGGTAGCCCTCGGGCAAGAAGGTGGCCCATCCCGGGCTGGGCGTCCCGTCGAACGCCGAGCGCACCGGCGTGAGTCCGGTGGTGGCGTTGGCGGACGTCGGCAAGAACGCTCGCCCGGCGGCCGCCGTCGCCGTCCAGGTCGGATCGGCGGCGGCCTGCGCCCACAGCGTGTAGTAGCCGGGCATGACGATCGACGGACGGGTCACGCCCGCCGCCGAGACGTTCGGCACGTCCAACGGCAGGTTCGCGATCGGGTCGAAGGTGTTGGTGACGCCGTCGACGACGCCGCCGTTGTCGTCTTCCTTGTGGCGAAGCGTGTGAAACAGCGCCAGCGCGTCGGCGCCGTAGTCGTTCGCGCCGGAGGTGTCGTTCCAGCGATCGTGGGCGAGGATCAACGCCATCACGAACTGCTGGAAGCCGTAGGGATCCAGGCAGGGCGCCGGCGTGCCGTCGGCGCCGTCGCAGAACGACGGGAAGTAGCCGGCGTTGGCGCCGCTCTGGATTTCGAGCACTGCCTTGGCGTAGGTCCAGAGCTTGTCGAACTCGTCCTGCTTGTTCACCTGGACGCAGACCATCATCGCCAGGCCGATCCCCTCGGTGCGGATGTCGTTGTGCAGGACGTCCTGGATGTAGGCTTGGTTGGTTCCGACGGGGACATAGATCGCCTGGGTCGAGGGATCGCCGTGGAAGATCGTGTTGAAGGCGTTGGCGATCTTCGCCGTGATCGCCGCCGGCGTCTGGCCCAGCAGATCGCGAAACGGGTTGGGGTAGGAGCTGAGCGGGGTCAGCGGGGTGAGCGTGAGGCTGGCCGTCTCGTCATAGCCGAGCGAATCGGTGGTCGGGCTGCACGCCGACAGCGCCAGCGCCCCGAGCACGAGCGCGACGCGCGCGAGCCCCCGAACCGAGGCCGACCCCGCCATCGGCTCCTTCTCAGGTGCCGAGCCGGGCGCGGACCCGCGCCGCCAGCACGCTGTGCGGGTGGTGGCGGAGGAACAGCTCAGCGCGGGTGCGTGCCGCGGTCGTGCGGCCGCTCTGCTCGAGCGCGTCGATGCGCAGCACCTCGGCCTCCAGCGCCAGCCGGCCGTGCGGGTAGGCGCGCGCGTAGGCGTCCAGCCGGGTGAGCGCGGCGGCCGCGTCGCCGCGCGCGAGCATCGCCCGCGCCGTGTCGAGCGACGAGAGCTCACGCGCCAGCGTGATCGTCCCGGGCGTCGTGCGGACGCCCGCGCGCTGGGTCGACTCCGCCGCGGGCGGCGGCAGCGCGACGGCCGACGCCACAGCCGGCGGCGGCAGCGCGATAGCTGGCGTCGGGGGCGGCGCCTCCGCGGCCAGCGGCGCCATGGAATCCTGGCGTGCGGCGCGCCCGTGGTGCCAGGCGTAGTAGCCGACCGGAACCGCGGCAACCGCGCCCACGGCCGAAAGCCCGAGCAGCAGCTTACTCCAGGTCAGCTTCGCCACCGACGACAGCGGCGCCGCCTGGGTCGCGCCGGCCAGCAGCGTCGCCGAGCCAGCCAGCCCCAGCGCGCTCAGCGTCTTGGCGCGCGCCGACCCGGAGCTCTTGTACGAGGTCCCCGCCTCCAGCAACGCGCGCTCGAGCGCGCTCGCCCCCTCCTCCCGCAACCGCGCCGGCTCTCTCATCCCTGCCCTTCCCGTGACGTGACGATGTTGATCCCCTCGAGGGCGGAGACCCGCTCCCGGAACTCGGTGCGCGCCCGGCGCAGCCGCGACGCCACCGTGCCGCGCGGAATGTTGAGCGCCTCGGCGATCTCCGCCGTGCTCATCTCCTCGAATTCGTGCAGCACGAAGGTCGCACGCAGCGGCTCTTCCATCTGATCGAGGACGCGATCGAGCAGCTCACGCATCCGCTTTTGATCGGTGAGCGCCTCCGGGGTGGCGTAGCGCTCGACCTGCTCCGGCACCTGGTCGGCGCCGACCTCACGCCGCCGCGCCGCAGTCCGCCGGGCGTGCGCCGCCAGGTTGTAGGCGATCCGGAACAGGAAGCTCTTCTCGGCGCCCAGGCGAATGTCGTCCAGACGCCGCGCCGCGACGATGAACGTGCGCTGGACCTCATCGTCGATCTCGGCCTGCGGCGTGCCCGAGTTCCGCAATACGCGCGCGACGAAATCGATGTACGTGTCGACCAGGCCGCGCAGCCGAACCTCGCGGTCGCGGGCCTGCGTGGCGGTCGTGGCCGCACGAACGACAGGCAACCCGGGATCGAGATCGCCGGTATCGAAAACGGCAGCGGTCGTCATGCCTGTCGTCCGAGCTTTCAATTCCCGCTCCCGCGAAAATTGATCATAGCTTGTACGGCCGCGATTTTATAGCGGGTGCGAAAGACCCAGCGCGGCAGACGGGGAAACCGAGGCCGTGGCGCCGACGGCCTGGGCCGGCGTGGTGGTCACGAAGTGGCGCGTGACAAATGGCACGTCGACGCCGGCCTCGAGGTCGAGCGTCAGGCCACTGCCCAGCCGCAGCGCGCCGTGAAGCAGCACGCCGGCGCTCTCCCACCAGCGGTCGACCGAGCGCGGGTTCGTGACCGAGTGGTCGGTCGCGCCCACCAGCCCGGCCGTCACCCGCGCGCAGGGCTCGACGACCAGGGCGCGGCGCATCGCCCAGCCGGGACAGACCGTCGCGGCCAGCGCCGTGTAGCTGCTCCCCAGGTCGTCGCCGCCGTGAAAGAAGTCGCCGGCCAGGTAACGGAAGGCGAGCGCGAGCGACGGCGTCAGTCCGCCGCGCGTCTGGACGACATAGCGGCCGGAGACGGTGGCGCCGAGGCTGAGGCTGGACGCCAGCACCTGCGATCCGATCGCCGCGACCGAGATCGTTGCGCCGGTGACGGGTGACTCGGGCCGCCGCGGGGTGACCACTGTCTCTGGCGGCGGGGGCGCGATCGGCGGTGGCGGGGGCGGCGGCAGCTCGACCGTCGGGGACGCCGGCGGATTCCCGGTAGGGGCCGCCGGCGGTGATGCGGGACGCGCGAGGGGCGATGACGGCGGGGGCGGGCTCGGAACGGCGGCGGGCGGCGGCGCAGCGGGGACCTTGGGGGGCGGCGGCGACCCAGCCATGGACGGCCCCGCCATCGCCGGCCCCGCCATCGGCGGCCCCGCCATCGGATCGATCGCCAGTGCGGCGGTCAACGACAGGACCTGCACCACCTCCGCGCAGCTCGCACCATCGACCCGGCGCGTCTCGGGCGGGCCGCCCCCGGTCGGGCTCATGCGCAGCTCGCCGTGAACGCGGCCCGCGCTACGGGCCAGGTGCACCGTCAGCCGCGTGGCGCTCTCGCCCGGGTGGGCGCGGCGAACGTGGCTCGTGCGCGCGAGCACACCGCGCAGAAAGACCTCGCCGTCGGCGCACCCGGCCGGCGCGTCGAAATCGACGCGCACCGGCACGGGCGCGGGCGCCCCCGCCTGCGCGAGCAGGGCCAGGAGCAGGAGGGCGGGACTGCCCAGGGGCACGTGCCCACGGTGACATGAACCGTTCCCTGGGCGCCAGCGGGTCACGCCAGCCGGCTGAGCCGTCCGACCGATGTTGGTCAACTTACGTTCGGAGAGGGCACTGGTTTCCGACGTGCCACAACGGCTGACGCAGGTTCTGATCATCGCGGTCGTGACCGCCGCCTGTCGGGCCCAGACCAGCGACGTGGTCGAGAGCCCGCCGCCGCCGCGGCCCAAGCCCCTGCGCATCGCGATGATCGCCAAGAGCGCGAGCAACCCGTCGTTTCTCGCGTCGCGCCTGGGCGCCGAGAACCGCGCCCGCGTCCTGAGCGCCAGCCTGGGGCGGCCGATCGAGATCGAATGGCTGACGCCCCCGCGCGAGGACGGGGCGCTGCAAGCGCAGCGGATCGCCCAGGCGGTCGCCGAACAGGTCGACGCGGTCTTGCTCTCCTGCTCGGACGCCAAGCTGGTCACGCCGGCGATCGACGACGCGGTGGCGCACGGGATCCCCGTCATGACGTTCGACAGCGACGCGCCCGCCTCGCGCCGCTTCGCCGAGTGCGGCGTGGACGACTTCAAGGCCGGCGAGGCGGTGATGCGCGAGCTGGCGCAGCTGCTCCCGCGGCGCGGCAAGGTGGCCGTGCTGGCGGGGAACCCGAGCGCCCCCAACCTGCGTCGCCGCGTCGAAGGGGTGATGAGCGAGGCCGCGCGCCACCCGGGGCTGACCATCCTGGGCCCGTTCTTCCACGTCGAGACCCCGCAGGACGCGACCGCCGCGGTGATGCGCGCCGAAGCCGCCCACCCCGACATCATCGGCTGGGCCATGATCGGCGGCTGGCCCCTCTACACCCAGACGCTGCTGCACGAGCTGGAGTCCGGCATTCCGCGCGGCAAGACGCCGAAGATCGTCTCCATCAACGCGATCCCACCCCAGCTGGTTTACGTCGAGAAGGACATCGCGCCGGTGCTGCTCGCCCAGCCGACCTATCTCTGGGGCGAGGTCGGCGTCGACACCATCGTCGACCGCCTGGTCCGCAAGAAGTCCGTCCCCGAGCGCATCCCGCTGGAGCTGGTGCGCGTGACTCGCGAAAACCTGGGCACCTGGGTCCGCCAGCTCCGCGCCTGGGGCTTCGTCGACGCCCCCGAAGAATATCTCCAGCGCCCGTAGCGGAGGGGGGGGCCTTCATCCCGCTTACGTCCCTCCATTTTAGGTCGATGCTGGACCGCCACTTCACGTTGATCTGATTGAGGATCGAGGGCGCTTGCTCGGCTGGGGCGCCAGCCCTCCGTATCCGCGCCTCCGGCGAGCGCCATCGTGCGGCCGTCGGCAGTGACTCGGGCCGCGCGCTTCGAGCCCGCACGAAATCTGGGCAGGGGCCCGCGAGGGCATCTCTAGCGGCCGTCGCCTGCGGCTACCGCGCGGCGCGGACGCTACGCGCGAAACGAAGTAACCGCCGCTTGGTCGCGCTCGCCGGAGGCGCGGATACGGCGGGCTGGCGCCGGCCCTCGAATCTACCCAATCAGTTCAACCTGAAGTGGGTGCCAGCGTGGCACAGCCACGCCTCCCGTTCCTAGGACCCGCTCGCGATGCTCGCTCTGACGCCTCAACGGCAGGCGGGCTGATGGCGACGGACGGACAGCGCCCGCTGTTGCAGGCCGATTACTCCCCCTTATTGACGAAGTTGCAGCAGTAGAGCGTCGCGGCGTAGCCGTCCATGCTGACGCCGGCGGTGCCCGGGTTCGGGCAGACGATGGGGGGGAAGTCGTCGGACGGCTTGTCGATTCCGTAGCAGGAAAAGCCGAACCCCGTCAGCGGGTCGCAGCCGGGGACGTAGATGTCCTCGACGCATGAGCCGCCGGGCGGGCTCAGCGACGGCGGGTAGCAGCAGAACTCATCGACCTTGCCCGAGGGCGCGACCTGCGGGATCGAGCAAAGCAAGTAGTACTGATCCGCGCGGCTCTTGTTCGAAAGCAGGTCCTGCCCCTTGGGCAAGATGTGATCGGTCCCGACGATGGGGCAGGTCCACCCGACCAGACCGGGGACGCACTGGGTGAGGCCGTCGAACTCGCTGCAGCCCGGCGGCAGGCCGGTGCCCGAGCAGCAGTAGTCGACGAACTCGTCCCCGCGCACGCCCTGGCCGCACTTGATCTTCGGGTTGTAGCTCTCGGGGCGGTTGATGTTCTGGCACTGATAGTCGTACGTGCCCGGGTCGCAAGCCGCCGTCGGATCGTAGACGCAGGTGGTGGGCGCGCTGGTGCAGCAATAGTTCTGCGGGCTGGCCGGCGCGCCGCCGTCGCTGGGAGGGATCTGGTTGGCGCAGATGATCCCCGACGGTTGCCCCTCCACGTACTTTGCCTGCTCGTCGTCGGGCCGGGCGGTGCCGGTGCAGGTGTAGCCCGTGAGGCCCAGGGCAGTGGCCGCGGTTCCGCCGTCGACCGCCACGCTGTTGCAGCTGGACGTGATCGTGGTGTCGACGGTGCAGGTCCCGATCGACGGCTCGGCGGTGGTCGTGCAGGCCACCAGGAGGACGCAGGGAACGAGGGCGGCGAGTCGTCGCTGGGCGGTCATTTAGTACAACCATCCGGCCGGCGGTTGAGGGGCCGGCAAAGTGGGGAAGACGCAGTTGATTGGCTGGACGCTGTTGTCGACGGGCATCGAGGTCACGGTCACGTCCTGCCCGTCGATGTAGCTGGCGAAGTTCACGGGTCCGGGGCCGGTGACGATGTTGGAGAACTCGGCCTCGACTGCCAGCGGCCCGATGTTGTCGATGATGACGTTGTCGAGCGTGACCGGCCCGGCCGGGTAGAGCACCGAGAACCCGTTCAGCGTCACCGCCGGCTGGGTCTGCCCGAAGCAGGTCACGTCGTGGATGTTGCGGAACGTGAGCGACTTGAAGTCGGGGATCAGGTTCCCTTCGAACAGCGGGTTGTACGCGGTGTCGATGAGGATCGCGTTGTTCACGTCGCGCATGCAGATGTTGCGGAAGACGACGTTGTCGACGGTCCCGCCGCGGCTGGAGTCGGACTTCACGCGGATGCCGTTGAAGTCGCCGGGGCTGGCGCCCTGCCCGACCGGCCGCGAATCGGCGTCGATGGTCAGGTCGCAGACCGTGAGCCCCTGAACGCCGCCATAGGTCTCGCTGCCGATCGACATGCCGTGGCCGGTGCCGAAGTGGTTGTGCGCCACGTAGATGTTGTTGATGCCGTGACCGCCCTTGATGGCGATGTGATCGTCGCCGGTGCTGATGGTGTTGTGGGCCAGCACGCCGCAGGTGGCGAAGCTGGTCTCGCCGGGGTCGATGCCGTCCGTGTTGCGCGACAGGTGCGGCGTCATGACCAGCCCCTGGGTGTTGAACCAGCGCGACGGCGTCAGGATGGTCACGCCCCACACGATGAAGCCGGAGCCCGGCCCCGTGCAGGCGGCCGTCGACCCGCCCGGCGGCGTGGAGGTGACCTTGACGTGGAACTTGGGCGAGTTGTGCAGCGTGATCCGGTACATCAGGTACTGGGTCGTGCCGCTGGCCAGGTTGACGAGCGTCGGGTTGCCGATGCTGCCGTCGATCATCGCCAGCGCCGACGAGAGCTGCCACCAGGAATAGGTCTTTCCGATCAGGGGCTCGCCGCCCTGTCCGTCGATGATCCCGTCGCCCACGATGGCCGGGCTGGCGCCGCCCACGGAGATGAAGTTCTGGCAGGCGCTCGAATCATTGACGCCGGTCTCGCCGCAGTCGGTGGGGATCCCGGCCGGCTCGGTCGAATAGGCCGCCGGGTTGCGCGAGGCATAGAGCGTGACGCCGGCGTCGACCCAGAGCGTCTGCGATTGCACCGAGATCGGCCCCGAGAGAAAGGCGTTGTTGTCGCCGTTCGTGACCAGCTTGACGACCGGGCAGTGGTTCAGCGCGCCGGCGATGAGGGCCGTGTCCAGCTGGGTGAGGTCGGTTCCCTCGTCGGGCATCCACCCGTTGTTCATCTCCGAGACGTGCCGCGTGGCCTGCAGGACGCAGGTCGGGTCGGTCGGGGTGGCCGGCAGCGACGGCTCCGGCGGCAGGTACATCGCGTCCAGATCCGAGCAGTCGCTCGGGTCACCCGCGACCGCGGCCGAGACATCGGTGGTGGCCCCGCAGGTGTAGGTCGTGGGCGGGATCGGGGTGCCGGTGTTGCACCCCAGGAGGGCGCTCAGCAGCGAGACGGCGCCGACGACGCCGGGCAGCCGCGCGAGAGACGTGGGCGTGGTGGGGCTGGGCAAGGTCAACCTGGGCTCGTCAAAGAGGGTGCCGCGCGGGCCGGGGAAAAAAGCCCGGCCCCGCGCGGCGATTCGGCTAGAACGACGGATCCGGTCAGCAGCCGGTGCCGTACGGGCACGGCCACGCGGTGGTGCTGGCGCAGCTCCAGGTCGGCGTCGCCGCGCTGGCCTGGCAGACGCAGTAGCCCTGCTTGGCGGCGCCGGTGGAGTCCAGGTAACCGGGGACGCCGGGCGTGGCCGCCGTGCCACCGCAAACCACACAGGCCGCCACCCCGGTGCAGTCAGCGCCGGACTGAATCGCCGTGGTCGGGCAGGTCGGATCCGGCGTGGTCGCCGGCAGCGCATAGCAGGAGTAGTCGGCGGTCGGGTCGAACGCGCAGGCGCCCTCGGCGTAGATGCCGCCGCCGGCCGGGCAGGTCTCGGGCTTGGCGCCGGTCTTGGCCGGACCACAGGTCTTGTAGCAGAGCGCGGTGGCGGAGCCGACCGTCGCGTCCGCGGCGGTGCAGGCGATTCCCTTGGCGATGGCGGTTCCGGCCATGTTGTTCCCACAGGCGGGCGAACCGAACGTGCCGCTCGAACCGGCCGCGCCCGTGGGGCTCGCGCCGCCCGTGCCGCCGCCCGTCGTGCCACCCGTACCGGTGGTCGTGGTCGTGCCGCCGGTGCCGGTGCCGGTGGTGCCGCCGGTCGCCGTGCCGGTGGTGCCGCCCGTGTTGGTGGCGGGGCTGTTGTTGCCGCCGCAGCCCTGGGCCGCGAAGGCCAGCGCCAGCGCGGCCACCGTGCCGAGGAAGGGCGTCACTCGTTTGGTCATCGTCGTCGTCATCGATCCCTCGCTGTTATTGCCGTGGAAGAAAGGTCAGGTCCGCGGGAGGAATTTGCGGAGCTTCGGAGAGCTGGGTGTCCAGACCTCCGGCGGAAGGCTCACGCCCCTTTCCGCAAGCGTCCCGAGCCGTTTGGTTGCCATCCGGCAACCCATGACGCTGTCTCCTCGTGCGCCGCCCTTCTCTTCCTTCATCGGCCCTTGCCCCCGCCCCCGGCCAAACGCCGGGCATGGCCCATGTGGCGGCTGAGCTGGGGGCGACCGCGGCGCCCGGCACGGTCGGGCGGGTGCGGTGGGTCGTCTGCGCGCTGTTGTTCTTCGCGACGACGATCAATTACATGGACCGGCAGATCCTCTCGCTGCTGAAGCCGATCCTCGACAGCGAGCTCAAGTGGACCAACGCCCAGTTCGGCGAGGTCAATGCGGTCTTTCAGGCGGCCTACGCCGTCGGCCTGCTGCTGTTCGGCGCCCTCATCGATCGGGTGGGGACCAAGATCGGGTACGCCGTCTCGATCGCGGCCTGGAGCCTGGGCGCGATGTCACACGCGCTGGTCCACACGGTCGACGGCTTCTTCGCCGCCCGGGCGGCGCTGGGCGTGGGCGAAGGCGGCAACTTCCCGTCGGCCATCAAAGCGGTGGCCAACTGGTTCCCGCCGCGTGAGCGTGCTTACGCCACGGCGCTCTTCAACTCGGGCAGCAACGTCGGCGCCATCGTGGCGCCGGCCATCGTCCCATGGCTGGCGTTCACCTTCGGCTGGCGCTCGGCGTTCGTGGTGGCTGGGATCGCCGGCCTGATCTGGCTGACGTTCTGGCTCCCCTGGTATGACGCGCCCGAGCGCAACCGGCGGCTGTCAGCGGCCGAGCGGGACTACATCCGCGGCGGCGCCGACGCGCCGGCCCCCACCGCCGAGGCGCCCCTCCCCTGGTCGGTGATCCTGCGGCACCGCCAGGCCTGGGCGTTCATCGTCGCCAAGTTCCTCACCGATCCGGTCTGGTGGTTTTTCCTCATCTGGCTGCCGGACTACTTCAAGAAGACGCGCGGCCTCTCCATCAAGGACAGCTGGGTGTACCTGGTCACGATCTATTCGATCGTCACCGTCCTCAGCATCTTCGGCGGCTGGCTATCGGGCTACCTGACCGAGCGCGGCCTCAGCGTGACGCGCGCCCGGAAGATCGCGCTGTTCACGTTCGCTTGCACCGTGCTGCCGATCCTGTTCGCCACCCACGTCGGCAACTGGGTGGCGGTGGTGCTGATCGGGATCGCGGGCGCGTCGCACCAGGCCTGGTCGGCGAACCTGTTCACCAGCGCCTCCGACATGTTCCCCAAGCGGGCGGTCGCCTCGGTCGTGGGACTGGGCAGCATGGCCGGCTCGCTGGGCGGGATCCTGTTCCCGATCTTCTCGGGGAAGCTCCTCGACCGCTTTCAGGCCGCCGGCGACGTGACGTCCGGCTACGCCATCCTGTTCGGCATCTGCGGCTCCGCCTACCTGATCGCCTTCGGGTTGAACCACCTGCTCGCTCCCAGCTTCACGCCCATCCAGACACCTTCATGAGGTCCAAAACAATGAACGATCCGAGATCGGGCGCGCGCACCGCCGTCGCGCTCGTGGCCACCGCCCTCACCCTCTGTACCGGCCTGCGCACGGCCCGCGCGCAGGACCCGGCCCCGGAAGGGACGCCTTCCGATGTCCCCGGGACCGAAGCGCCGCCACCGTCGCCCGCCTCACCGCCCGCTGCGCCGCCGCCGCCGGTCTCGACCCAGCGGGTGCCGCCGGCCGAGCGCCCGCCCGAGGCCGCCGAGGCGGTGCCGCCCGAGACCAGCTCCTGGTTCGATCGCGCGCCGTTCACGCTCTCGACCGGCAAGGGGGACCAGAAGTGGTCGCTGACCTTCTACGGCTTCGTGGAGGCCGACTACATCGCCGACAGCACGCGCAGCTACAACGACTCGATCGGCAGCGCGCTGGTGGCCCGCAACGACACCTACGACGGGACGGTCGGCCGCACGCAGTTCTCGATGCGCAACACCCGGCTCGGCCTGGCGTTCCAGTCGCCGACCGTCGGCGGCGTGAAGCCGTCGGCCATCATCGAGGGCGACTTCTTCGGCAGCCAGACCGCGCCACCCGACGGCTCGGAGCAGACGTTCTACAACAGCCCGACGTTCCGCATCCGCCACGCCTACGTGAAGCTGGAGGACGCCTACGTCGACGTCATCGCCGGCCAGACCTACGACGTGTTCGGCTGGCAGAACTACTTCTTCCCCGCCTCCGTCGAGTTCCTGGGCCTGCCGAACATGGTGTTCTCGCGCAACACGCAGCTCCGCCTGTCGCACACCTTCGGCGCCGACGGGCCGATCAGCCTCGACGTCGCGGTCGAGGCCGCCCGCCCGGCCCAGCGCGACGGGCAGATCCCCGACGTCGAGGGGGGACTCCGGCTGGCCGTCAACGGCTGGAAGGGGATCACGACGCCGGGCAACGTGCGGACGATCGCCATGCCGCTGTCGATCGGCGTGTCGGCCATCAGCCGCAGCTTCAAGGTCGACGCCTTCGCGCCGCCGCCCACACAGTCGTCGAACAGCGTGAAGGGCTGGGGCGTGTCGGTCGACGCGCTCGTCCCGGTGATCCCGGCCGCGGACGCCAACGACCGCGGCAACCGCCTGACGCTGACCGGATCGTTCGTGACCGGCACGGGCATCGCGGACCTGCTGACCACCGGCGGCGGCGCCACCTTCCCGACGCTGCCGAACTCGGCGCAGCAGTCGCCACCGCCCACGTACGATCCCGACATCGACCCGGGCCTGGTGACCTTCGACTCGCTGGGGGTCGCGCACACCATCAACTGGTTGGCGTTCAAGGCCGGGCTGCAGTACTACCTGCCGCCGACCGGCCGTCTGATCCTGTCGGCCAACTACACGGAGTCGCGGTCGAACAACCTCAAGCAGCTGTTCCCTCCGGGCAGCAGCATGATTGAGCTGGTCGGTCAGGTGGCCGATCGCTCTCGCTACGGCGACGTGAACCTGTTCTTCGACGCGACGCCCGCGGTCCGGATCGGCGTCTCCGGCCAGTACACCCAGGTCCACTACCTGAGTAACGCCAGCCAGCCGGAGCAGCAGCCCCACAACATCCGCGGGATGGGGCAGGTCGTTTACGTCTTTTAACCCGCCCGCGCCGATGGTGTAGCCTCGCCGCCGGATGAGCCTTGCGATCAAGCCGGCGGCGGGGTGCCGCTTCGATCAGGTCAGTCTGGGCGAGGTGATGTTGCGGTTGGATCCGGGCGAGAGCCGGATCCACACCACCCGGACGTTTCAGGCCTGGGAAGGCGGCGGCGAGTACAACGTGGCGCGCGGGCTGCGGCGCTGCTTCGGGTTGCGGACCGCCGTCGTCACCGCGCTGGCCGACAACCCGGTCGGCCGGCTGGTCGAGGACCTGATGCTGCAGGGGGGCGTCGACCTCTCGTACCTGCGCTGGGTCCCCTACGACGGCATCGGGCGGGCGGCGCGCAATGGGCTCAACTTCACGGAGCGCGGGTTCGGGCCGCGCGGCGGCGTCGGCTGCTCGGACCGTGGGCACACGGCCGTTTCGCAGCTGCGCCCGGGCGACGTCGACTGGCGCGCCCTGTTCGAGACCGACGGCGCGCGCTGGTTCCACACCGGCGGCATCTTCTGCGGCCTGTCCGAGGGGACGGCGGCGGTCGCCCGGGTCGCCATGGAAGCGGCGCGCCGCAGCGGGACACGCGTCTCCTACGACCTCAACTACCGCGACTCGCTCTGGCGCG
>CAZTZM010000115.1:0-6602 GCA_964618005.1 uncultured Myxococcales bacterium | reverse complement strand
CCGGCGCGGCGACCAGCGCGCGGACGGTCGCGCCGGCCTCCGAAGCGCCTTTCGCGGCACCGGCCCCGCTTCCCACCCTGCGGGCGCCGCCGAGGCGGGCGCCGGGCAAGCGGGCGGCAGCGATCCCGCCGCCGGCGCCGTGGCCCGACGAGGAGGCGACCGCGTATCAGTCCCTGCCGTCTCGAGAACGAGCGGCGCCACTGCGGGCGCCGCCGCATCCGCGGCGGACGCGCGCAGCCGGCGGCGACGCAACCTCCGGCGCACCGTTGCCGAACATCGACCGGAGCGGCATCGGAATTCCCTCCGACTGAGAGACACCATGACCTTCACACGCACGACGGCCTTTGTACTTCTGTCCTGGCTTCTGGCGGCCACCGCGGCCGCACGCGAGGATCCGGACGACGTGAACGCGCTGGTCTCGCGCGGCCTCGAGCTGCGGCGCGCGGGGCGGTCCGAGGAGGCGCTGGCGCTGTTCCGGCGCGCCTACGAAGAGGCGCCGTCGCCACGAACGCTCGGCCAGATGGGCCTCGTCGAGACGTCTCTCCAGCGCTGGCTGGCGGCCGACGCGCATTTGACCGCGACGCTGGCGACGCCGGCCGACACCTGGGTCCACCGAAACCGAGCGTTCATCGAAGAAGCGGCGAAGCGAACGCGGCAGCACGTCGGCGATCTGCTGGTGACCGGACCGCCCGGCACGCGGATCGCGCTGGGGCCGACGCCGGTCGGGACGCTTCCCCTCGAGGGGCCGGTTCGCCAACCGGAAGGGACGCTGACGTTGACCGCCACCGCCGCGGGATACAAGCCGTTCTCGGCCGAGATCTCGATCAAGGGGAACGCGCAGGTGGCGATCACGATCGCCCTCGAACCGATCGACCTCCGGGCGCCGGAGGTGACCGCTGAGAGTCCCGCGTCGACGAAGCCCGCGGCCGACCATACCAAGCTCAGGCTGTGGACGGGCGTCGGGCTGGCCGTGGCGGGGGCCGGGGCGCTGGCCCTGGGCATCGGCTGGCTCTCCGTCGACGGGCGGCCGGACTGCGACGGGTGCATCACGGTCTACAGCACGCGCGTGCAGGGCTATGTCATGGCCGGCACCGGGATCCTGGCCCTGGCGGCCGGCGGGGCGCTCCTATTCTTGACGCCCCATGGCAGCGCGACCGGGCTCACGGTCGGGATGACCCATCGCTCGGTTGAGCTGCGGGGGACGTTCTAACGCTCGGACCAATCCGTGCCGCCTTCCTGACGCTGAGCGGTCGCCCCTTGGCGCGGCGTCCAGAAATACGGAAGATAGAGCCGCGCGCAGATGATCCCTACCAATGCCGAGTCCGTCAAAGGCCACCGCGTCGACCGATATGAGCTCCAGGAGCTGATCGGCGAAGGCGGGATGGGGGCCGTGTATCGGGCGATCGATACCCGCCTCGGTCGGACCGTCGCGCTCAAGACGGTCATCTCGAACCGCGTGAGCGGCGGGATGGCGGCGGAGCTGCGCGCGCGGTTCATGCGCGAGGCGCTGGCCGCCTCGAAGGTCGAGCACCGGAACGTCGTCCAGGTCATGGACTTCGGCGTCACCGAGGACGGGACGCCGTACCTGGTGATGGAGTTCCTGCGCGGGACCGACCTGGGCGACATGCTGCAGAAGAGCAGGGCGCCGCTGTCGATCGATCACGTCGCCGACATCATGCTGGCTGTCTGCGCCGCGCTGCGCGCCTGCCACCAGAACGGCGTCGTCCATCGCGATCTCAAGCCGAGCAACATCTTCCTGGCAGAGACGGACACCGGCCCGGAGATCAAGGTGGTCGACTTCGGCGTCTCCAAGGCGGCCATCGCGGGCGACCTGACGCAAGAGGGGCAGATCCTCGGAACGCCCCAGTACATGTCGCCCGAGCAGGTCAACGGCAAGGTCGGACCGGAGAGCGATCAGTACGCGCTCGGTGTACTGCTGTACGTCTGCCTGACGCGGAAGCTACCATTCGAAGAGCACCAGAACTTCAGCCTCCTGCGCGCCATCGACATGGGGCGGTTCCCCAGCCCGCGCGTCCACCGGCCCGACATTCCGCCCAAGCTGGAGGCGATCATCCTGCGGGCGATGCACACCAACCCGGCCGAGCGCTTTGACTCCGTGCACGCGCTCGGGCAGGCGCTGTGGGCGTTCGCCAGCAATCGCGGAAAGCTGGAGTGGCGGAACTTTTATTTTCCGACGCCGGCCGGGGGCGCCGACCAGGGGACCTTTCGCGGCGTCGTTGCGCCGACCGCGGTCGACGACGTCAACGACGGCGCGGGCGTGACGCCGGGTCACCGGCGAATGGACCGGACGGCGCTTCTGTCTGAAGACGGAACGCCGGCGCCGCGCGGTACCACCCCGGCTTCGCAGCGGTATGTCTCGACGAAGCTGGCCTCTCCCTCGTCGGAACGGAACGGGCCCTCCGAGATCATCGCGGCCGAGTCGATGGGGAACGGCATGCCGGTGACCGGGCTGGGGCGGCCGCGGCGATCCGCGCCGGCGCTGGCAGTGGCCGCCATTCTCCTGGTGGGCGGAGCCGGCGTGGCTTTCTGGCGCTTCCATCGGGACGCGCCGGTCGCGGGCGGAACGCCGACCGTTTCGGTCACCGGCACCCTCGCCAAAGAGCCCGAACCGCCCCCCTCGCCTCCCGCCACGCAAGCGCCGCGCGTCGTCGAGCCGCCGTCATCGCACGAGGTCGTCCGACCGCCGGACGCGGCCCACGCGCCCGAGCTCGAAGCAAAGCCGCCGGAACACCAACCCGTGGCGAGCTCGCCAAAGAAAAAGGCGGGCGGGAAGAAAAAACACGGCACGACGCCCGACGAATCACCGAAGATACACGGCCTCGATCAAAACGGAATCGGCATCCCCAACGACTGAGCCCTCCACGTGCTTCGCTTCACCTTCGTTGCTCTCTTCATTGTCGCCACCGCTCTGTCCGGCCCTGCTGCCCGCGCGGGTCAGCCGTCCGTCGACGAGCTGATTCAGAAAGGCCTCGAGCTGCGCCGCGAGGGCAAGCCCGAACAGGCGTTGGATCTGTTCAAGCGCGCCCATGCGCGAGCCCCCTCGCCGCGCACGTTCGGACAAATGGGGCTGGTGGAAGCGTCCCTCGAACGATGGGTCGACGCTGAAACGCACCTGTCGCTGGCGCTGGCCAATCCGGACGACGCTTGGGTCACCAAGAATCGGGCCTTCCTGAACGGCGCGCTGGCATCCAGCCGGCAGCACCTCGGCGATCTGATCGTGAGCGGTCCGGCGGGCACCGAGATCGCCGTTGCGGGCAAGCCGGTCGGGACGCTGCCGGCTGTCCCCGCGCTGCGCTTGGCCGAGGGGACGGTGGTGGTCACGGCCGACGCGCCCGGCTTCAAGCCCTTCGAGCAGACCGTCACGATTCAGGCCGGCGCGCGAACGCCCCTCACCATCGCGCTCGCGCCGCTGCCGGCGGCCGAACCGACCAAGCCCGTCGCGCCGACGCTCCCATCAACTGAGCGGGAACCGACCAAGCCCGACCCGCTGCTTTCGAACCCTCAACCTGCCTCGGCTCCGAGCCACTGGCACACGTGGATCGGCGCTTCCATGGGAATCGTCGGCGTCGGTCTCCTCGGGTGGGGAATCGTTGACATCGCGCTCAATGGACGACAAGTGTGCAGCGACTGCGAGAACGTCTACAGCACCAAGACCACCGGCATTCTTCTCGCTGGCCTGGGCGGCGCCGCGATCGCCGCTGGAGCAGCGATCTTCTTCACTGGTCCGAGTGACGACAAGAACACGCACGTCGCGCTCGGCGTGGCGCCCGGGTCGTTGTTGCTCAGCGGGCGCTTCTAGAAAGAGAGCCGCGCGCCGGGTCGCGTACGGGCGCCCCGACGGCGGCTCGATTGGTTACGCCTTCGGTTTGTCGGCGCCATTGCCCGCGTTGATGGCGACCTTCCGGGGCTGAACCTCCGGCTTCTTCGGGACGCTCAACGTGAGCACGCCGTTCTTCAGGTCGGCGGAGACGTTCTCGCCGTCGATCCCGTCGGGCAGCGTGAACGACCGCGAGAAGCTGCCGTACGAGCGCTCGCTGGCGTACAGCGTGTCCGACGTCTCGCTGCGCTCCTGCTCGCGGTGACCGGCGATCGACAACCGGTTCCCGGTCAGCGAGATCTCCAGGTCCTGCTCCTTCACGCCCGGTAGATCCGCGCGGAACAAGTAGGCGTCCTTGGTCTCCGAGACCTCGAAGGTCGGCGCGAAGCCGCGCGCGTATCCACTGACGTCGTATCCGCCGGCGCCGCCCGCGCTCAGCGCGGCCTCGACCTCGCGGAACGGATCCCAGCGCAGCAGATCGCGCATCACGCGGAACGGATCCCATGCCGCGCCAGCCTGAGCAATTTCGTTTCCCGAACCTCTCCTGATGAGATTTGCCATCGTTGTCCTCCTTGCGACGATTGAATTAATCACCGCCCGAGGAGCGACAAGCGAGTCGTTACGGCTCGAACCCAAGGGCGCGCAGCTCGGCCTCGAGCCGCTCGACCTCGCGCTCGACCATGGCCGGCGCCGGGCCGCCCGGCAGGACGCGCGCCGCGACCGCGCGCGCCGCGTCCATCGCCTGCATGACCTCGGGTGAGAGCGCGGCGTCGATGGCGCGCAGCTCGTCGGCGCCCAGGTCGCGCAGCGAGATCTTCTTCTCTTCGGCGGCACGGACCAGCCGGCCGATCACCTCGTGGGCGCTGCGGAACGGCATCCCCCGGCGCACCAGCTCCTCCGCCAGGTCGGTCGCGCCCAGCGCCGGATCGGCGGCGGCGGCGCGCATGCGCTCGACGTCGAACTCCAGCCCCGCGATCAGGCCCGGCAGGACCGCCAGCGATTGCTGCGCCGTCTCGACCGCGTCGTAGAGCGGCTCCTGCGTCTCTTGCAGGTCTTTGTTGTAGGCGAGCGTCAATCCCTTGCTGATTGTCAGCAACGCGACCAGGTCGCCGATCGCGCGCCCCGACTTGCCGCGCAGGAGCTCGGCGATGTCGGGGTTGCGCTTTTGCGGCATCAGCGAGCTTCCCGAGCAATAGCCCTCGCCCAGGCGCACGAAGCCGAACTCGGTCGTCGACCAGAGCACCAGCTCCTCGCCCAGGCGCGAGAGATGGACCGCCAGCAGCGACGCCGCGAAGGCGATCTCGGCCGCGAAGTCGCGATCGGAGACGGAGTCCAGGCTGTTGCGCGTCGGCCCGCCGGAGAACCCGAGCATGTCGGCGGTGCGCGCGCGATCGATCGGCAGCCCGGTGCCGGCCAGCGCGCCCGCGCCGAGCGGCGACTGCGCCGCGCGCTTCTCGGCGTCGACGAAGCGGCCGCGATCGCGACCCAGCATCTCGGCATAGGCCAGGAGATGGTGGCCCAGCGTCACCACCTGCGCGCGCTGCAGGTGCGTGTAGCCGGGGAGCAGCGTGCCGGCGTGCGCCCGCGCCTGACGGCACAGCGCCAGCCGCGCGCGATCGATCGCGGCGGTGATCTCCAGCGCCGAACGGCGCGCGTAGAGCCGCAAATCCGTCGCCACCTGATCGTTTCGACTGCGCGCCGTGTGAAGGCGCCGGCCTGGCTCGCCGATGATCTCGGTCAGCCGGCTCTCGACGTTCATGTGGATATCTTCCAGCGCTGGATCCAGCGGGCGCTGGCCCGATTCAATCTCCCCCGCCACCCGATCGAGGCCGGCCACGATAGCCTCGGCATCGGCCGCCGAGATCAGCCCGGCACCGGCCAGCATGCGGGCGTGGGCCTGGCTGCCGCGTACGTCATCGCGCAGCAATCGGCGGTCGAAGTGGACGGATGCATTCAAAACGGCCGCCGCCGGATCCATCGCGCCCGCGAAACGCGCCCCGCGGCCACCACTCGACTTAACGCCTGACATTTTCCTCTCTCATATCACGGTGATGAACTGGCGAAATCGATCAGCGCAAGCTAACATCTGGGAAGGGTCCGCGATCGACTGGCCCACCAAAGGAGGAGAAGAACGCATGAGTAAACGCACCCACCAGAACGGTACGCTGTCTCTACGCCATCTTCCTCGGTTCGGAACCAAGGAGCCCGACCGGAGCTAAAGCCCTCCTCAGGTTTTCACCCTCTCAAGATCGCCGTCCGAGCCCACAGCGGACTTAGACCAGGACGACGGCGCGGCTCACGTCGAAGTCCATAAGCTGGGCAGGCGCCACGCGGCGTCCGCCCCTGACCAGTCACTAGCGGACAACCCTCACGCGCCGGCAGCGAGTCTGCCGGCGCGTTTTTTATTGAGTTCGGGACCCTGGGAGGGTCCCGCGCCCCCCGCGAAGAGCTCCGCTCGGCAGAGCCGAGCTCCGCTCACGCGATCTTTCGCCTCCTGCTGGAGGCCTGAAGAGGGCAGGACCGAAGGCTAGCTCGCGCGCTTGACGCGCAGGCCGTTGAGCTCGTCGAGGAACTTGCCCGTCGTCTCGATGCTGTTCTCCAGCGACTCGACGACCAGGTTCAACAGCCCGTCGTTCTCGGCCCGCAGCACCTCGTAGTACCGCTGGCGCTCGATCGAGTGGATGACGGCCGGCAGGTACCCGTGCTTGATGAGAATGAAGTTCATCAGCAGGCGGGCGACCTTCCCGGAGTTCTTCGTCCAGGG
>CAZTZM010000114.1:0-25138 GCA_964618005.1 uncultured Myxococcales bacterium | reverse complement strand
GGTCGGGGCGCTTGTCGTCGGCCAGCCGGGTCGGATCCGACTCGCGCGCGTCCAGGTTGACCACGAACGCGGCGTCGGGGCGCTCGCTCACGGTCCCGTCGGCGCGCGCCGCCCGCACCCGATAAAAGCCGGGCTCGTCGGTCTCCGCGAACGTCACCGTACGCCGCGCGTGCACGTCGGCGCCGCTGGCCGGCGACAGCCAGCGCGAGTCCCCTGCGGGCCGCACCACCTCCAGCCGCTTGTCCTCCGGCTCCAGCGTCAGCTCGCGCTTCTGGCCGACCAGGATGGCGGCTGCGGCGTCGCCCGAGGGCGCCCCCGCCAGATACCGGGCCGCCTCCTGCACCAGCGGCAGGAAGCCGGGACGGATGGGCAGATCGGTCCACTCGCGGTCGATGGTCGTGGTCAGCAGCAGCACCCGCCCGCGCCCGACCTGCCCCTCGACCAGCGCGGGCGCGCCGCTCTCATAGCGCAGCACCACCTGGCGTCCGGGCGCGTCGGGCAGCGGCGAGAGCAGCAGGTACTCGAAGAAGCGCGCCGACGACAGCCCGTCGTCGCGTGCCGGGAACGCCGACAGCAGCGGGTGGCGGCGGTCGATGGGACCCAGGCGTTCGGCCGGCCGCAGGTCGACCGTCTCGCCCTCTCCGTGCGCGCCGGGCAGCGCGGCGGCGCTTCGCTTGAGTCCCAGCGGCTGCGGCAGGATCGGCTTCAGCGCCTGGTTCCAGGCGTCGGTGTCGACGCGATCGCCGACCGAGATGAACAGGCCGCCGCCCGCCTCGACGTAGCGGATCAACGCCGCGGCGACCGGCGGGGCGGGCCGGTTGACGTTGGCCAGGAAGATCGCGCCGTAGGCCGAGAGATCGCGCCCCCCCAGATCGTCGGGGAGCGTGCTCGACACCGAAAAGCCGCTGCCGCCGGCGCGCAGCGCGGCTTCAAGGAAGAACGTCTCGTCCTCCGTTCGCACGGTGCGCGGATCGCCGTCGACCACCAGGACGCGCAGGCCGCGTGAGGCCTCGACGCGGCAGGCGCGCCGGTCGTCGAGCGGGAAGTCGTCGCGATCGATCGTCACCTCGGCGTCATGGGCGCCGGCGCTGGCAGCGGCGTGGACGAACCGCTTGCGCGCGCGCCCGCCCGCCGGGATGTCGACGAAGCCGCGCGCCACCTCGGCGCCGTCCAGCGACAGCGTCACGCCGAGCGCGTGCAGGGGCTCGGCGGAGAAGTTGGCGATCTCGGCGATGACGGCGATCCCCTGCGTCCCCTCCTCGGGCGCCGGTTCGGCGGAGAGCCCGACCACCGCGCGGTTGGTCCAGGCGGCGCCGCCGCTGGCGTCGAGCAGCACGATCTGGGGCGCGCCGGTCGTCACGGCGGGCGTCACGTTCTCCCACCCGGCCGCCTGCAGATCGGTCGCCACGTAAATGAGGCGATCGGCGCGGGTCGAGCTGGAGAGGATCTGGGTCGCGCGCCGCAGCGCCGCGCCGAAGTCGGCGGCGCGCGCCGAGCAGGTGACCGCGTCGAGCGCGGCCAGGACCCGCTGGTGGTCGCCGGCCAGCTCCGCGATAGGCGCCGTCGACCCTTCCGAGGCCAGCACCAGCGCGACATCCGAGTCGCCGGAGAGGTGCTCGATGATGGCGCGCGCCCGCGACCGCGCCACGTCGAACGGCGTCCCGCCGCCCGCGTGCCGCCGCATGCTGGCCGAGTCGTCGAGGATCACGACCGCCCCCTGCGAGCGGCCCGTGACCGCCGGCAGATCGGAGCGCACCTCCGCGAACGGGCGGGCGAACGCCAGCGGCAGCGCCATCGCCAGGCCGGTGCGCGCCGCCAGCAGCAGCACGTCGCGCAGCCGCCGCCGCGCCGAGACCTCGCGCTCGGCGCGCAACAGAAGCTCCATCGCCGCGAAGCGGACCGGGCGCGCCTGCCGCCGTCCGATCCGGTGGATGATGGCGGGCAGGAACGCGGCCAGCAGGCCGAGCAGCAGCGACGGCGCGAGGAAGTGCACGCGCTATCTCCGCGCCCGCTGGCGCGCGAAGAGAAAGGCGCGCAGGACCTCCGCCGGCGGCTCGGCGGTCGTCGCGAACAGGTACTCGACGCGCGACTCCAGGCAGAGGCGCCGCCAGCGCTCGCGCAGCGCCGCCGACTCGCGCGCGAACGAGGCCGCCAAGTCGCGCGGATCGACCAGCAGGCGGCGGCCGTCGTCGGGCTCCATCGCCTCGAAGTCGGTCACCTCGTCGAACGGCAGCTCGACCTCGTCCGGGTCGAGGATCTGGAACAGCGCCACGTCGTGCCCGCGCGAGCGGAGCTGCCGCAAGCGGTCGGCCAGATCGGCCGGCGCGTCGAGCAGGTCGGTGAACACGACGATCAGGCTCCGGCGATCGGCCAGCTCGCCCACGTAGGCCAGCGCGCGCCCCGGCTCCGTGCGGCCGGCCGGGTAGACCGCCTCCAGCGCCACCAGCAGATCGCGGATGTGCCCGCCGCGCGTGCGCGGCGGCAGGTACTGGCGGGTGGCGGCGTCGAACACCAGCAGCGCGGCCGGGTCGCCCTGCTGCGCCAGCAGGTAGGCCAGCGCCGCCGCCAGGTAGCTGGCGTACGCCAGCTTGGTGGGGCCCTGGCGCCCGTAACCCATGGAGGCCGACGAGTCGAGCAGCAGGAACGTCCGCATCTCCGTCTCGTCCTCGAACCGCTTCAGGTAGTAGCGGTCGACGCGCCCCACCGCCTTCCAGTCGATGCGCCGGATGTCGTCGCCGGGCGCGTACTCCTTGTGCTCGGAGAACTCGATCGACGAGCCGGCGCGCGGGTTCTGGTGCAGCCCCGCGAACGCCCCCTCGACGATCACGCGCGCCCGCACGCTCATCGATTCGAGCCGCGCGATGTCCTGCGGATCGAGCGCCAGCGCCGGCATCGCGCGCCTAGGCCGGCTTGACGGCCTGGATCAGCCGATCGACCAGCTTGTGCGCGTCCAGGCCGTCCGCCTCGGCGTGGAAGTTGGGCAGCACCCGGTGGACCAGCACCGGCGCGGCCAGCGCGCGGACGTCTTCGATGGAGGCGGCGTAGCGCCCGTTCAGGATGGCGCGGGCCTTGGCCGCCAGCACCAGGTACTGCGACGCGCGCGGCCCCGCCCCCCAGGAGACGTACTTCTTGATGATGTCGGGCGCGGCCGGCTCGGTCGGGCGGCTGGCGCGGCAGATCGCCACGGCGTGCGACACCACGTGCGGCGCCGCCGGAACGCGCAACACCACCTCCTGCAGCTCCAGGATCCGCTCGGGCGACAGCACCTTGCGCAGCGCCGGGCGGTAATCGGTCGTCATCTGGTTGACGATCTGGACCTCCTCGTCCGCCGACGGGTAGCCGACGTCGATCTGGAACATGAAGCGATCCAGCTGCGCCTCCGGCAGGGGGTAGGTTCCCTCCTGCTCGATCGGGTTCTGGGTCGCGAAGACCAGAAATGGCAGCGGCAGCGGATAGGTCTGCCCGCCGGCCGACACGCGCGCCTCCTGCATCGACTGCAGCAGCGCGGCCTGCGTCTTGGGCGGCGTCCGGTTCACCTCGTCGGCCAGGACGACGTGCGCGAAGATCGGCCCGCGTACGAACCGGAACACGCGCCGGCCGGTGGCCCGATCTTCTTCCAGCACGTCCGTGCCGGTGATGTCGGCCGGCATCAGGTCGGGCGTGAACTGAATTCGCCCGAACGTCAGCGCCAGCGCATCGGCCAGCGTCTGGATGAGCAGCGTCTTGGCCAGCCCGGGGACACCGACGAACAGGCAGTGCCCGCGCGCGAACAGCGCCACCAGCAGATGATCGATGACCTGCTCTTGACCCACGATCCGCTTGCCGATCTCGGCGACCAGTGCGCGGCGGGCGGTGGCCACCTCCCGGACGGCGTCCAGATCGCGCTCGGCATCCGGAGCGGGGAAGGGCGTCGGGGCGGCGTCGGACATGCGCCGGCCCAGGATGCCATGCAGCGCAGGCGGGCGCCACGGGCGGGCGTTTACCAAACGAACGTCCGGTACGGCGATCGCTGGATTTCTTACCTCACGGCGCGGCGCGCGGCCCCGCGGCTCGGCCGCTCGGGTCGGCATCGCCATTGCTACACCGGAGGGCGCTCGTCCTCCAATGACGAGAAAGGAGCACACACGTGAAGCTGCTTTTGGTCGACTCTTCGACGGTTTTCCGGATGGGCCTGCGCGTCGCCTTGGCGGAGGCGCCCGACCACGGCGACTTCGACATCGTGGGTGAGTGCGGTGAGACGGCGGAGGCGCTGGCCTTGACGGCGGCGCTGGCGCCCGATCTGGTCGTCACTGACCTGCACCTGATCGATCGGAACGGCATCGCCCTGGCGCGCGAGCTGGGGCGGACCTCGCCCGCGCCACGGGTGCTGCTGCTGGCCCCCCACGCGCCGGAGGCGATCGTTCATCAGGCGCTGGGCGCCGGAGCGGCCGGCTACGCCTTCAAGGCACAGCCGCCGGCGGAGATCGTGGCGGCCATCCGCCGCGCGGGCGCCGGCGAGCTCGTGCTGCCGCCGGGCGTGCCGGCCCCCGCGCCGCGCACCGTGGGGCGGGGCGAGCGCAACCCGGGCGGCCACGCCATCGAACGGCTGTCCCAGCGCGAGCGTCAGATTTTCGATCTGGTCGTGTGGGGCAGCTCGAACAAGCAGATCGCCGGGCGGCTGGGGATCAGCATCAAGACCGTCGAGACCCACCGCGGCCACATCAATGGCAAGCTGCGCGTCCACACCAGCGCGGACATCGTGCGGCTGGCCTCGCTCTGGGGGATGGTCGGCCCCGGCCAGGCCTCCGCGATTCGCGTGCCTCAGACCCTCACGCAGTAATCGTCGTGTGAGCGCCGACGGGCTTCGCCCGGCGGCGTTCGCGCGGGGATTCAAAGGACCTTTCAGGGTCCTTTTTAATCCTCACCGCTGCCGACCTTCTTGGCCAGCGTCTGGCGGGTGATGCCGAGGTGCTGGGCGGCCAGCGTGCGGTTGCCGCCGCAGACCTCCAGCACCCGCCGGATGTGGGCCAGCTCCACCTCTTCCAGCGTCGGGATGGCGGCGGGCGATTCCGATCCGCCGGGCGGGGCGGCCGGGGCCGCCAGCGCCGCCGCCAGCAGCTCCGCCGGCAGGTGGGCGGGGCGCAGCTCCGTGTCGTCGTGCAGCAGCGCCGCGCGCGCGATCACCGCGCGCAGCTCGCGCACGTTACCCGGCCAGCGGTAGCGCTCGAGCAGCCCGGCGGTCTCGGGGGCGATGCCCCGGAACCGCCGGCCAAACTCGCGCGACGATTCACCCAGGAAGTGCTCGGCCAGCACGCGCACGTCGGCGCTCCGCTCGCGCAGCGGCGGCAGGTGCACGGTGATGGCGTTGATCCGGTAGAAGAGGTCCTCGCGGAAGCCGTGGGCCGCGACGGCCGCGGTCAGATCGCGGTTGGTGGCCGCCACCACGCGCGCGTCGACCCGGCGGACCGCGGTGGCCCCCACGCGCCGGAACGTTCGTTGTTCCAGAAACGTCAGCAGCTTGGCCTGTGCCGCGGCGCCCAGGTCCCCGATCTCGTCGAGGAACAGCGTGCCGCCGTCGGCGATCTCGACCAGCCCCAGCTTCCGCTCGCGCGCGTCCGAGAACGCGCCGCGCTCGTGGCCGAACAGCTCGCTCTCGACCAGGTTCTCGGGGATGGCGGAGCAGTTGAGCTCGACGAACGGGCCGGCGGCGCGGGTCGACCCCTCGTGCAGCATGCGCGCGATCGCCTGCTTGCCGGTGCCGCTCTCGCCGGTGACCAGCACCAGTGGCACGGGGCTCTTGGCGATCACCTCGACCTCGCCCAGCAGCCGCGTCATGCGCTGGGCGGCGTGCACGAACGCGACGCCGCCGCTCCGCCGCCGCTCCTGCGCGGCCAGGTAGGCCACCCGCTGCTCCAGCCGGCTGGTGCGGACGGCGTTGCCGACCGCGGCGACGATCTCCTCCAGCTCGAACGGCTTCTTGATGAAGTCGTAGCCCCCCAGCTTCATGGCCGTGACCGCGCTCTCGATCGAGCCGTGTGCCGAGATCAGGATGACCTTGGTGTCGGGCGCCTCCTGCTTCATCCGCCGCAGCAGATCCAGGCCGTCGGCGTCGCCCAGCACCAGGTCCAGCAACACGACGTCGGGCCGAGCTTCCTGGAACCGGGACCAGGCCTCGGCACCGGAGGCCGCGACGTTCACGTCGAACCCTTCTTCGACCAGCAGCGCCCGCACCGACTGCCGGATCAGCGCCTCGTCATCCGCGATGAGTACGGTGGCGCTCATTGATTCACTTCGGGACCCTCAAAGGGTCCCGCTCCCCCGCGATGAGCTCGAACGAGCCAAGCTCGTTCTCCCTCAGATGTATCAGTTCGGGACCCTCGAACGAGCCAAGCTCGTTCTCCCTCACGCGTATCACCTCACCACCGGGATCTGCAACTCGAACTGCGCGCCCGGCGCATCTGGACGATTGGCGGCGACCACACGCCCGCCGTGCTCGAGGAGAATGTTCTGGCTGACCGCCAGGCCCAGCCCGTGTCCTTCGGGCTTGGTCGTGAAGAAAGGCTTGAACAGCTCGCGTTCTTGTTCAGGCGAGAGGCCGGTGCCCCGGTCACGCACGCGCAGGATCACCTCGTCGCGCCCCAGGTTGCTGGCGCGCGCGGCCTCCACCTCCAGCGCGCTGCCGGCGGGCGCGGCCTCGGCGCCGTTCACGATCAGGTTGACCAGCGCCTGCGTGATCAGCTGCGGGTCGACCTCCAGCGGCGGCAGGTCCGGCGCCTCGCGCCGCTCGACCCGCACGCTCAGCCGGCCGAGCGCGGGGCCGGCGGCGTCCAGCGCCGCGTCCATGAGCTGCCCGGCGGTGGCCAGCTCGAACCGCGGCGCCAGCGGCCGGGCATAGTTCATCAACCGCCGCACCAGCCCCTCCACCCGCGAGATCTCATGGTCCAGCGCGCGCGCCGTTTCGACCACCGGCCCGCCGCCGGGCGCCGCCGCCCCCTGGCGCTGCAGCAGCTGGACCGCCGCCTTCATGCCGGCCAACGGGTTCAGGACCTCGTGCGCCAGCTTGGCCGCCAGCTCGCCGACGGCCGACAGCTTCTCGCTCTGGATCAGCCGCCGCCGGTGCTCGTACAGCGCGGCGTCGGTCTCCTCCAGCTTCTCGACGATGGCGCTCACCTGATCGCCCAGCGTCTCCAGCCCCGCGCGGCCGGGACGCAGGTGGATGCGCGTCCGCTCGGCCGCCGATTCGACCTGCACCTCCAGCTCCGTGATCGGCTTGGTGATCTGCCGCGCCCACAGGAACCCGACCAGCAGGCTGGCGACCGCGCCCGCGATGCTGGTGCCGACCAGGACGTCCGCCAGTCGCCGCACCGAGCGCTCGGCGGCGGCCAGCGTGCTCTCCGCCTCGCGCCGGGCCACGCGCCCGAACTCGGCGAACAGGTCGCGCAGGCGCTGCGCTTGGGCGTGGTTCTGCAGCAGCGCGGCCTTGGCCTCGGCCGGGTGGCCGGCATCGTAGAGCGCCACCGCCTCGCGGCGTGCGTGGTCGTAGGCGGCGTATTCGGTCTGGATCTGGGCCAGCAACCGCTCGGGGTCGGCGCCGCCCACCTTGCCGTGCATCCGGGCCAGCCACGACTCGAAGGCGGGGCGGTTGCTCTCCAGCTCGGCCAGCCAGGCGCGGTTCCCGGTCAGCAGGTACTCGGCGACGAACCCCTTCTGATACAGAAAGGCGCTCATCGCCGAGGCGTCGTCGATCAGCGCCAGCTGCCGGGTGACCGCGATCCGCGCAACCGATGAGGCGTTCCCCAGCGAGAACAGGCCGACGGCGCAGACCACGCCGACGGCCACGGCCGTTCCCAGCGAGGCCAGCGCCAGCCGCGCCGACAGCGCGGCCGACCGCGATCTGCGCATGGGCGGCAGTATGACCGGTCCGCTCGGTCAGCGCACGACGAGATCGTCGCGACGGTTCTTGGCGTGCGCGCCGTCGTCGTGCCCGGGGTACTTCGGCCGCTCCGAGCCATAGCTGACCGTCCGGACGCGGGCGTTGGGAACCCCCAGGTGGACCAGATAGTTCTTGGCCGCGCGGGCCCGCTCCTCGCCCAGTGCCATGTTGTACTCGGTGGTGCCGAGCTCGTCGCAGTTCCCGTCGATCTCCAGCTCGGTCACGCGGGCGGACTTGATCGACGCCGCCATCTTCTGCAACACGGGGTGCGCGTCAGCGCGCAGGGTATACGAGTCGAAGTCGAAGAAGATCGCGGGCTCTTCCTTGTCTTTTGGCGCCTCGCTGGGGGCCTCTGCCACCGGTTGCGGCGGCGGGGTCACGCGCGTGGCGACCGGCGGCGGGGCCGGATGGGCGGGGGGCGCCTTCTGCTCGTGCGAGCACCCGAGACCGCCGAGTCCGGCCGACAGAGCCAGGATACCGAAGTAAGAGCGAACGGAATTCATGCTGAGCCTCCCGAATGCGAAACCGTTGAAACGTCGATGAATGACCAGAACTGACTGCGCAGCACCTGGAGGCGTTCGAACGACTCCTTGCCGTTGATCGAGACCAGGTATTGCAGCTTGGACAGCAGCGTCGCCGGCTCGCTGCGCGCCAGCAGCGAGTTGGACGGCTGGACGATCGGGCGGCCGTGTTCGCCTTCCCAGACGACATGTCCGACCACGATGAAGTCACCGCCGGTTTTCTGGCGCGGATGAAATCGAGCCTCTAACACACGCAAAGCGGCCTCGGCCCGGATAAGATTGCAAGGGGTGTGCCCCGATAGGCGCGCGCGGCGCGGGCCTTTTCCCCCCCCCACTGGTTAAGGATTGTGCGCACCCCCCGGCAACTGGCCGATTCGTTGACGCTGCGGGCCCGGGCGAAGCCGTGTTATGGATGGCCCGAGGAGGAGGTCACCCGATGCAGCGACTGCGTCAATTGGTTCTGGTGGTGTTTTTCGCGACGGCCGTCTTCTCCGCCGCCGCCCAGGCCGGCGGCGGCCGGATCGTCGTCAGCGACGCCGAGTTCGGCTCCTACGGCTCCGAAAAGGAGCTGAACTCGGCGCTGAAGAAGCAGGGCAGGACCACGTTCGCGGGCGGCGACGCCTGGAACCTGAACATGATGGTCTTCCTGAACGGCGCGCCCGGCGCCAACAAGATCAACATCGTCTACTATGACGTCTCCAAGCACCCGCCGGACCAGGTGAACTTCACCGAGGTAGGCGTGAAACCCGATCAGAAGATCGTGCAGCTGAACGGCCAGGCGATCTCGAAGGACATGGGGTTCGTGAAGGGGCACAAGTACGAGATCCGGGCCACGCGCGTCGTCGGCGGCAAGGAAAAGGTCCTCGCCAAGACCACGATCACGCTGAAGTGACCGACCGCGGGCGCGCGCGCGCCGCGCGGCTGCTGTGGGCCGTCGTCGCGGTCGGTTGCGCGCGCACGCCGCCGATCGCCACCCCCGCCGGCGACCAGCCGGCTTACCTAGATCCGCGGCGGCCCGCGGCGGCGCGCGCCGCCGATCTGGTGCGGCGCCTCACCCCGGCCGAGAAGATCGCGCAGCTGATGAACGAAGCGCCGGCGATCCCGCGCCTGGGCGTGCCGGCCTACGATTGGTGGAACGAAGCGCTGCACGGCGTGGCGCGCGCCGGAGAGGCCACCGTCTTCCCACAGGCCATCGCGCTGGCGGCGACGTTCGACGAGCCGCTGGTCCGGCAGGTGGCCACGGTGATCTCGGACGAGGCGCGGGCCAAGTTCAACCTGGCGCAGGCGCGGGGGGCGCGCGGCGAGGACGAGGGGCTGACGTTCTTCGCGCCGAACCTGAACATCTTTCGCGATCCGCGCTGGGGACGCGGGCAAGAAACCTACGGCGAGGACCCGCTGCTGACTGCGCGCCTGGGGGTGGCGTTCATCGCCGGCATGCAGGGGGACGATCCGCGGCTTCTCAAGACCGTCGCCACCGCCAAGCACTTCGCCGTTCACAGCGGCCCCGAGGCGGTGCGCCACGTCTTCGACGCGCGTCCCAGCGCGCACGACCTGGCCGACACCTACCTGCCGCAGTTCGAGGCCGCGGTCCGCGAGGGGCACGTGGCGTCGGTGATGGCCGCCTACAACCGTCTGAACGGGCAGGCCTGCGCGGCCAGCCCGTGGCTGCTGGGTCAGGTGCTGCGCCAGACCTGGGGGTTCGCGGGCTACGTGGTGGGCGATTGCGGTGCGGTCGACGACATCTTCGCCACCCACCACCTGACGCCGACGCGCGCGGCGGCCGCCGCGGCGGCGCTGCGCGCGGGGACCGATCTCGACTGCGGTCACGCCTACGCGATGCTCGGCTCGGCGCTGGCGCAGGGCCTCGTCGCCGAGGCCGACGTCGATCGCGCGGTCACGCGGCTGTTCACGGCGCGGGTCCGCCTGGGGCTGTTCGATCCGCCCGCGCAGGTCCCCTGGTCGCGCCTGGGCGCCGAGACCGTCGACGCCCCCGCGCACCGGCAGCTCGCGCGCGCGGCGGCGGCGCGCGCGATGGTGCTGCTGGAGAACCGCGACGGCGCGCTCCCGCTTGGCCCCTCGATCAAACGGATCGCGGTGGTCGGACCGACGGCCGACGACGCCGACGCGCTGCTGGGGAACTATCACGGGACCCCCTCGCGCGCGGTGACGTTCCTGGACGGGATCCGGGCGGCGGCCAGGACGCGGGGGATCGCGATCAGCTATGCGCGCGGCGCCGAGCTGGCCGGCGCGGGCGTCTCCACCGCGCAGCGCCGCGAGGCGCTGGCGGCGGTGCGCCGCAGCGACGTCGTCGTGGCGATCGTGGGCCTCGATCCGCGGCTGGAGAACGAGGAGAACGAGAGCCGCTTCAACCGCGCCGGCGATCGGCGCGAGCTCGGCCTGCCGCGCGCGCAGGAGAAGCTGGTGGACGCGCTGCTCGCCACGGGCGAGCCCGTCATCGTCGTCCTGACCGGCGGTAGCGCGGTGAGCGTCCCGGCCGCCGCGGAGCGCGCCGCGGCGCTGCTGGTCGCCTGGTATCCGGGCGAAGAGGGGGGCGACGCGCTGGCCGACGTGCTGTTCGGCGACGTCGATCCGGCCGGGCGGCTGCCGATCACCTTCTACCGGTCGGCTGCCGACCTGCCGCCGTTCGACGACTACGCCATGCGCGGCCGCACCTACCGCTACTTCGCCGGCGCGCCGCTGTATCCGTTCGGCGCCGGGCGGTCGTACACCACGTTCCGCTACGCCAACCTGGCCGTCGCCGCGGATGACAAGACCGTCTCCGTCGAGCTTCAGAACACGGGCGGCCGCGCCGGAGACGAAGTCGTCCAGGTCTACGTCCACCCGCGGGGAGCGCCGCCCGATGCGCCGCGCCTCTGGCTGGCGGCGTTCGCGCGCGTCGCGCTGCAACCAGGCGAGCGGCGCACCGTCTCGCTGCCGCTGCCATCCGCCGCGCTGACCCTGGTCGACGAGGGGGGAACACGCCGGCCCATCGCGGGCCCGGTCGACATCGCGGTCGGCGGGGGTCAGCCCGATCGCGACGGTCACTACCCCGACGACGCCCGAGGCCTCACGGCCTCGGTGCGTCTCGGGAACTGAGGCCTACCGGAAGAAGTAGGTGAAGCCGAGGGCCGCCGTCTCCTGGCCCCCGAGTGAGAAGTTCGTCGGTGCGTTGTTGTCGCCAGTGGTGATGGCGAAACCCACGCGCGCGTTCAGGGTGAAGTTCGGCGTCAGGAAAACGCGTGCTTCGGCACCCGGCTCGATCGTGAACCCCGTCGAGGAGCCGCCAGGGCTCGCCGACCCGTAGAGAAGGCCGACGCCGCCGCCGATCGAGAAGTCGGCGTTGGTGCCGCGCGCCAGGTGGTACCAACCGGCCACGCCGAAATCGAAGGTGGTCCCCGAACCCCCGTTGAAGGAGCTGTGGCCGAAGCCAATCACGCCCTCGACGTGAAACATCGGCTGGTCGTACACGACCTGGGCGCCCGTCAGGTTGCCGAGGTCATTCGCACCCACGTTTCCGAGCCATTCGACAGCGCCGACACCAAAGGCGCCGCCGCCGATGGAGGTCATGGGAGCGCTGTTCGGCGGCGGAGCAGTGGCGGGCGGCGGCGGAGGCGGCTCCGTTTGGGCGAAGGCGGGAGAAGCGGCCGCGCACAGCGCGAGACCGCCCAACAATGACGAGAGGAGAAGGGGCTTTTTCATGGGTCAACCTCGTGGTTTACGGACGTCCAGCAACGATGCCGCTGGTTCGGCCAGTATCGCCACATGGTCGGTGACGTCAAAAAATGTGCGGTCGGGTACGACTACTCGCCGGCCATCTCTTTGCAGAACTGCTGCTCGCGCGCGACCACGGCGCCGGCCGGTCGCGCGGCGGCGGCGAGCCTGCCGTACGCGTCGGCCAGCGCGCAGTGCACGCGCGGATCGAAAGGGTTCGTGGCCAGCGAGGCGCGCAGCGACGTCACCGCCGCCGGCGCGTCGCCCAGCGCCAGCTGCGCCTGCCCGGCGATGAGGCCCGGCCAGGGGAGATCGGGATAGACGGCCTGCACGGTCCCCAGCGCCTTCAACGCGCGCTCCGGCTCGCCCAGCGTCAGGTAGGTGCGCCCCAGCTTCACGGGGAAGATCCAGGCCGCCGACGGATCGCCCTTTTTGCCGGCGGTGACCGCCTTGGCCCCCTTCTCGTATTCGGCCACCGCCGCGCGCGCCCGATCGCGCGCCAGCAGCATGTTGCCGAGGCGCAGGTAGCGGAACGGCGTGCCGCTCTTGAGCGCCGCGGACAGCGCGTCCTCCTCGGCCGGCTTGCGCCCCGAGGCGATGGCGGTCGCCTTGCGGATGTGGGTGGTGGCGATGTCGATGGCGGGAAACGTCTTGTAGTGCTGCGCCAGCATGAAGGCGCGCCAGCCGCGCTCGAACTCGGGCCAGGTCATGCCCGCCGCGGCGGCCACGGCCTGGCGTGCGTCGGTGCCGTCGGCGACGCGCTTGATCGCGTCGCGCAGCGCCGCCATCCCGCCCTTGTCGTAGAGGTAGGCGACCGCGTTCTCGACCTCGGCGAACGCCAGCGTGGCGTCCTCGGCGGTCGGCAGCTTGGCCATCGAGGGGTGCATCGCCTCGAACGTGATGAGGTGGCCCGAGCGCAGCGCCTTGGCCAAGAGGTGCTCCATCGGCGGCGCGATGCGCCCGCCGGGCGGCTCGCGCCAGCGCCGTTCGAGGAACTTGGCCATTCCCTCCTGCAGCCAGACCGGCGCCCGGTCGCGGGTCAGCGTGGAGACGGCGTAGTGGACCAGCTCGTGGTTCAGGCTGTCGAGCCAGGGATAGCCGTAGGCCAGCGCGCGCGGCGTGGTCACCATCAGCCGCGCCCACTTGCAGAGCGCGATCGTCCCGGTGCGCGACACCTCGGCGACCGAGAGCGACGACACCGCCGCCAGATCGGTCGGGCTGCGATAGAACTCGACCCGGATCGGCTGCGCCGGCTCGAAGCCCAGATCCTCGTGCAGCGCCGCGTACGCCGCCTCGACGGTGTCGCGCGCGTAGGGGGCCAGCACGGCGTCTTCAGGCGCGGTGCGGATGAGCGCGTGCGTCGAGCGCTCGGTGTGGAAGTCCTTGACCGCGTCGCGCGCCGCCTCGGCCAGCCCCTTGAGCGACTTAACGTCGGCGTCGGCCGGGCGCGCGGCGGCCACCGCCCCCAGCGCGCGGACCGCGCCGTCGTAGTCGCCGGTCAGGAACCTGTGGTAGCCGTCGACGAAGTTGGTCTCCGGCGCGTTCGGCGCCGTCTGCTGCAGGACGCTCAGCTCGGCGGCCGCCTCGCGGAATTGCCAGGTGTCGAGCAGGTGATCGACGTGCTCGGCGCGCGCGGCGACATCCGTCGTCGTTGGCGGCGGCGGGGCGGCGCGCGCCGTGCCGAGCGTCAGCGCCACCGCGCAGGCGAGCACGCCGAGGCGCTTCATTTCACCAGCTCCTCGTAGTAACGGCGGACCTCGTCGCGGTAGCGCTCGGGGGCCTTCTCTTTCATGGCGTCGAGCAGCTCCTGCCGCCAGGCGCGCGGCGCGCTCGACTCGTCGGCGCCGGGGATGCGCACGGGATCGTGGTGCTGCTCGGCGCCGCCCATGGCGCGGGCCTGCATCGAGTCGCGCAGCTTGGACAGGCGGTCGGCGGCGTCGCGCTCGGCGGTGGCGGCCGGCTTGGACTCGCTCCGGCGCAGCGAGTCGCCCGCTTCGCGCATCCGCGCGCCCGCGCCCTTCAGATCCTGCTCCGCCTTCTCCATGCCCGGCATCTTCCCCAGCCGGCGCGCGGCCTCCTGCGCCAGCTCGTCGGTGCGCCGGCCGATCTCGTTCTGCTTCTCGGCCTGCGCGCGCGCCGCCTCGCGCTGCTCGGGGGTCAGCGTCTCCGACGGCTTGGGCATCAGCTTGGACAGGTCGTCGGCGATCTCCTGCGCCAGCCCCCGCGCCTCGCCGACCGCGTCGGCGCGCTTGTCGCGCTCGCCCTCCACGCCGCCGCGCCGCTGCCGCCGCGCCTCGGCCATCTCGTCCAGGTGCTCCCCGGCGCGCTCCAGGCTGCTCTCGGCGCGCTCCGCCTCGCCCTTGGCCTCCGCGACGTCGCGCTCCGCCATCAGGCGTCGCATCTGTTTGGCGCTCTCGCGCGCGCGATCGATCTCCTCGGCCAGCGCGCTCTCGGGGTCGCCGGTGGGGACGCCGGCCAGCTTCTGCTTCAGCCGGTCGATCTTCTCCCCCTCGCGCTTCATCAGATCGTCCATCTGCCCCTTGAGGCGGCGTTCGACCTCCGCCTCTTGCTTGTCGGCGATCCCCTGCGTCTCCTTCTGCAGCGCGCGCTCGTCCCCCTCGATGTCGCCGACCTTCTTCATCAGCTCGGCCACCACGCGGTTCTCCTGCGGGAAGCGCTCGCCGCTGAACCCGTCCAGGTTCTGGTCCAGCATCTTGCGCATGCTGCGCAGGTCGTCGCCCAGCTGCGACAGCGCCTTCTCGAGGTCGGCGTCGTCGCCCTTCTCGATCATCTCGTCCAGCTTGCGGGCCTGCTCCTGCAGCCCCTTCATCTCCGGCATGTTCCGCCACTCTTCGGGGACGTCGTTGCGCTGCTGCACCGCCGCGATCTTCTGCGCCAGGTCGGCCAGCCGCTCGCGCAGCTCGCGCGCCTCGCGCGCCAGCTGCCGCCGCAGCCCCTCGTCCTTGGTCTTCTTGTAGCGCTCCAGCAGGTCCTGCAGCCGCTGCTGGGCGTCGGTCAGCTCCTTGCCCAGGCTGGCCAGATCCTCCAGCCGCTGGCGCCCGATCAGATCGTCCAGGCGCAGGACGTCGCTCTCCAGCTCCGTCACCTGCCGCGCCGATGCCGCCTCCAGCCGCGCGCGTCCCCCCGCCCGGGCGCGCCCCGGCGCCCGCAACGCCGCCAGCGCCTGCGCCTCCTCGCGCAGCAGGTGCTCCAGCCGATCGGCGATCCCGGCCAGCGCCGTCCGCAGCGTCTTGCCCATCACCGCCTCCCGGCGATCCTCGTCGAGCATCCGGCCGAGCAGGGTCAGGTGCGACTCCTCGGCGTCGTGCACGACGGCCAGGGCCGCCAGCCGCGCGTCGGCCGGCGAGACATCGCCCGCGATCGGTTCCGCGGGCGCGACCGCCGGATCCCGCTCCAGGCGGTCGGCCAGATCGCCGACCAGCTTCTCCAGCAGATCGCGCTGGCGAGCCAGCCGGTCTTCCAGGTTCTGGTGCGGGTTCTGGATGACGACGTAGAGCGTGCGCGACGAGCCGAGCTTGGGTCCCGCGATCTGGTCGCGATCGCGCGCCTCCACCCGGTAGGCGATCCGCTCCGCGCCCGTCAGCCCCGCCGAGGCGGGATCCCACAGCGTCCGCCCCTGCACGGCGCGCGCGCCCGCGCCGTCGCGCAGCGGGACGCGCTGCTCGGGGCGATCGCCGATCCGGAACACCAGATCGACGGCGCCCAGGCCGTAGTCGTCGCTGGCCGAGTAGCCGATCTCGATCGGCCGCGGCGAGGCCAGCTCCAGCCGATCGGCCGGCCCCTGGATCGCCACCTGCGGCGGCGCGTCGACCTCGGCGGTCAGCCGGTGGCTGCGCTCCTCACGGATCGGCCGCCCGAACGCCGGCTCCAGCCAAAATCGATAGCTGCCGTCGGCGGTCAAGTTCAGCTCGGCGGTCAGCTGGTCGCCGGCCATCGTCGCCGCGATCTCGCCGCCGTCGCCCGCCTCGCCCAGCAAAAGCAGCGCGTGGCGCGTGGGGCGCAGCGGGTGGGTCTCGATCCGCACGTGCGTCCCCTTGACCGCGGCGATGTCGCCCGTCGACCCCTCGACGGTCCGCGGCGGGAGCCCCGTGTACGGCGGGTACTCGTACGTCACCCGCACGTCGCCCACGATCGGGACCGGCGAGGCGGTCGCCCCCTCGAAGCGTGACGGGCGATGCACCAGGGTGTGCAGGCCGCGCCCGATCAGCGGCCACGCCCCCGCGGCCCCGAACAGCGCGGCCAGCACCAGCCCCGCCAGGCCGAGGACGCGGGCGGCGGGCATCAGCGACACCAGGCTGCCGGGCGCGATGGGGGCCAGCGCGCCGGCCACCTGCGATTCGAATGCCCGGATCAGGGTGGGGGAGGCGCCCGCGCGGCGGCTCGCCATCGGCGTCGCCAGCTCGACCGCCGACAGCAGATCGCTGGCCATCGCCGGCAGCAAGGCGCCCGTCCGCTGCGCCGTCCCGCGGTCGCTGTGCAGCGCGCGCACGGGGTGGAACAGACCCGCGGCGATCACCGCCAGCCCCAGCACCGTCACGAAGCCGGCGGTGATGGTCGGCCAGATGGCTGCCGGCCCGACGGCCGCGGCGATCAAGCCGAGCCCGAAGACGCCCACCGCCAGCGCGCCAATGGCGTAGCCGGCCGTCTCCAGCCCCGCGCGCAGCAGCAGGCGCCGCCGCATGGCCGCCAGAAAGCTGCGAATCCCCTCCCGTTCGCTCATCGAGATGTGCGGAATCGTATCAACTTCGGGACGCCGCGGCTTGGGCCAGGGGTCCGGCCGGCTGAGCTGACGCGTCCCCCCGCGCCGACCTCGACCCTGGTAGTATTCGTCGGCCGTGCTGCCGCCGCCCCTCCCGCCCGGTCTGGGCGGACCGCCGCGTCTTCCCCCCTCGGGCCCCGCGGCGCGTGCGCGGGTGTTCGTGGCCGCCCACCGGCGCGCCAGCCTGGCCGGGGGCGTGGCGCTGGTCCTGCTGGTCCTCTACCCGTTCGTCATGGGGGGCATCGCCGCGCAGCTGGCCGAGAGCCGGCTCTCGGCCAAGCTGGGGCGGACGGTCACGGTGGCGCAAGGGATCGCCGGCCTCGGTCACGTCACCCTGGAGAGGGTCGTCGTGGCGGGGGCGCCCGGCGGCGTGCCGCTGGCCACCATCGATCGGTTGGTCGTTCCGTTCGGGCTCGCGCTGGGGATGCACAGCACCGTGCGGGTCGACGGCCTGCGGATCCACGCCGTGCGCGGTGGCGCGGGCGACAACCTGAGCGCCATCCTGGACCACCTCCGCGGCAAGCACGCGGGCGGCGGCCAGAAGATCGAGAACGCCGCCGCCAGCCCCGCGCCCTCCGGGTTGCCGGATGTCGCGCTCAGCGGCGCGTCGATCGACGCGCGCGACGACAAGAGCCACGTCTATCTGAAGATCAACGGCCTGGACGGCGAGGTGCGGCCGGGCGAGCGGGTGGCGCTGCGGATGCGGGGCGTGCAGGGCGGCCTGGCGCTGGGCGGCGAAGGGCAGGGGCCCCGGTTCGGCGCCGAGGAGCTGGACGTCGACACGCCGCTCAACGGGATGCGGCCCGCCGGGATCCCGTCGCTGCGCGTGGCGGGCGGCAGCGCCTCGCCGCTGCCCACGCTGGCGCTGACCGGCATCGCGGGCGTGATCGCGCCGCCTCCCAACGGGGTCGCGACCGGGGCGTCGAACGGCCTGGTGATTGATCTGCGCGGCAGCTACGGCGGCGCGCACGAGGCGCTGTGGACCGCCAAGGGGCACGCCGATCCGAACGGGGGGACCGGCAAGCTGGCGCTGCGGGCCGAGCAGTTTTCGCTGGGGCGCATCGCCGAGGTGTTGCCGCACTCGGTGTTGCGGCCGGAGAACACCACGCTGGACGCGGCGCTGGACCTCGACTGGAAGGGGGACGCGGTCCAGTTCGGCGGCGATCTGGCGGTCGTCGGTCTGTCGGTCCAGAGCGAGGCGCTGGCCGCCGATCCGGTCGAGAACGTCTCGGTCCGCCTGACCGCGCGCGGGACGGTCTACCCGCTGGCGCGGCGGCTGGATCTGGAGCGCGCCGAGGCCCGCGTGCGCGACGTGACCGCGCGGGTCTCCGGCCACATCGCGCTACCGGCCGGCAACTTCAAGTTCACGAACGGCCGCTCGCTGGACGTGGTGCCGGACATCGCGCTCGACTTCTCGGTGCCGCGCGTCCCCTGCGCCAAGCTGCTGGCCAGCGTCCCCAGCGCGCTGGTGCCGCACCTGCAAGGATTCGTGCTGCAGGGGATGTTCCAGTCGGATGTGGGCGTGAAGATCGACTTCGCGCACCTGGACGACCTGCAGCTCACCGGCAAGGTCGGGATCGACGGCTGCAAGGTCGTGAAGGCGCCCGACGACGTCAAGGCGCTCGCCAACCCCGACACGCTGGTCATAAACGTGGACGTGCCCAAGCTGCCGGGCGGTGCGCCGGGGGAGACCGAGACGATGCCGGTGGTGGTCGGGTCGGAGAACCCGGACTTCACGCCGTACGATCAGATCTCGCCGTATCTCGTCAGCTCGATCATGACCACCGAGGACAACGGCTTCTTCAAGCACCACGGGTGGGTCAGCTCGGAGTTCAAGAGCGCGCTGCGCCGCAACCTGCAGGGGGGCGGCTTCCGCCTGGGGGCTTCGTCGATCACCATGCAGATGACGAAGAACGTGCTGCTGACGCGGGAGAAGACGCTATCGCGCAAGCTGCAGGAGCTGTTTCTGGTCTGGTACCTGGAGCAGATCCTGCCCAAGGAGCGGATCCTCGAGCTCTACTTCAACGCGATCGAGTTTGGCCCGCGCATCTACGGCATCGGCGCCGCCGCGCGCCACTACTTCGGCAAGCGGCCGGCCGACCTGACCCCGCTGGAGGCGGCGTTCTTCTCGTCGATCCTCCCGTCGCCCAAGCGCCGCTACGTGCAGTTCTGCCACGGCTCGCTGTCGCCACAGTGGGATCGCTATGTGCGGCGCATCCTGGGCAAGGTCCACGAGCGCGGGCGCGTGACGGACGACGAGTACGCCGCGTACGTGTCGCAGCCGTTCGTGTTCGATCGGCGCGAGGCCAGCTTCACGGAGAAGCAGTGCCTCGACTGGGTGAAGAGCATGGCGCCCAGGCCCGAGCCCGAGACGCCGCCCGATCTGGAAGAGGGCGAGGAGAGCGAGGCGAGCTCGCCGCAGCAGCGCCTCAAGCGGCTGTTCTCGCACGCGGGCGGCGCGCACCACGGGTCCGCGCCGCCGCTCGGCAAGTCGATCGCCGCGCGCACGCGCTGATTTGACAGCGGGCGCGGCCGCAGGCAGCCTGGGGGCAATGCAACAGTCGCGAATGGTGGTGTTGGGCGTGATTCTGGCGGCGGGGCTGGCGAGTTCTTGCGGCGGCGGCGGGTCCGGCGGGGAGGGCGCGACGTTCTGCCAGAAGTGGGCCGACGCGTTCTGCCAGAAGGCCTATGCGTGCACGACGGCCGCCGACCGCGGGACCAACGGACTCTACGGAAACTCGCAGGCCCAGTGCGCGCAGATCTGGAATGCCACCTGCATCACCACACCGCCCGACGGCGAGACCTTCGACATCAATTGCACCGGCGGCGCGCACGTCAACTCGGCCGCCGAGACCGCCTGCTTCAACGAGCTGTCGACGATCACCTGCGACACCTTCACCTCACCCGATTACACCAGCGTCTGCGATCAGGTCTGCACCACCGGCGGCGGCACGGATGGCGCGGCCGCGGTCGCGGACGACACCGCTGCCCCAAAAACAGTGAGCCGCCAGTAGGCGGGCGCGGGGGGGGCTGGTGCTAGGCTCTTGCGCATGAGCCAGACTCCTCGCACCGTCCTGGTCATCGGCGCCAACCGCGGCATCGGCCTGTCGCTCGCCAAGCGCCTCAAGGCGCTGGGGCGCGCGGTGATCGCCACCTGCCGCCAATCGTCGTCGGCGCTCGACGCGCTGGGCGTTCGGGTGGAGGCCGGCGTGGAGGTGACCCGTGACGCCAGCGTCGCCGCCCTGGCCGCGCGCCTCGAGGGCACCGTCCTCGACGAGCTCATCTGCAACGCGGGCATCCTGCATGAGGACGACCTGGACGGGCTCGACCTGGCCGACGTGCAGAGGCAGATCGAGGTCAACGCGCTGGGCCCGCTGCGGGTCGTGAAGGCCCTGCACGGCAACATCCGGCGCGGGGGCAAGCTGGCGCTCATCACCAGCCGGATGGGGTCGATCGGCGACAACGGCTCGGGCGGCTACTACGGTTACCGGATGTCGAAGGCCGCGCTGAACGCGGCCGGCGTGTCGATGGCGCGCGACCTGCGCGGCGCGGGGATCGCGGTCGCCATCCTCCACCCCGGCTTCGTCCGCACCGACATGACGTCCGGCAGCGGCAGCGTCGCGCCCGACGACGCCGCCAAGCAGCTCTGCGATCGACTCGACGCGCTGACGCTCGAGACGACCGGCACGTTCTGGCACGCCAGCGGTCAGGTCCTGCCGTGGTAGCCGGCCCGACAGTCTAGCACGCGGCGGTGAGCAGCGCGGGGTGGTGTCCCCCTCGGCGCCCGCCCCGTCGGGGACGGCCCGCCGTTTGCCTCTTGGCTCACTGGCGGAAGACGCGCGTCGCGTATACGATCGGAGCATGGCCACGAAGAAGCCGGTGCCGGAAGGGCCCGTCGAGGTCCCTGACGTCATCTCGATCCTCCCGCTGCGGAATTCAGTGCTGTTCCCCGGTTCGATCATCCCGATCGACGTCGGGCGCAAGAAGTCCGTGAAGCTGGTCGAGGAGGCGATCTCCAAGGAACGTCCCGTGATCGGGATCGTGACCCAGCGCGACGCCAGGACCGAGGAACCGGGCGCCGGCGACCTGTACATGGTCGGGTGCGCGGCGCGCATCCTCAAGGTCATCAAGCTGGCCAAGGACAACTTCTCGGTGATCCTGCAGGGCGTCTCCCGGATCCGGATCCTGGAGGTCGGCGGCCAGGAGCCGTTCATGACCGCGCGCGTGCAGGCGCTCCCCGATTCACCGTCGACGGACGTCGAGCTGGACGCGCTGGTCATGAACGTCAAGGACGTAGCCAAGCGGGTCATCAAGTTGATGCCGGAGCTGCCCAAGGAGGCGATCGCGCTGGTCGACAGCGTCGTCGAGCCGGGGCAGCTGTCCGACGTGATCATCTCCAACCTGGATGTGCAGGTCGACGAGAAGCAGGACGTCCTGGAGACGTTCGACCTCAAGTCGCGGCTGCGCAAGGTGCTGCAGTTCCTCTCGCGCCAGCACGAGGTGCTGAAGGTGCGCGAGAAGATCAACAGCCAGGTCCAGGAGGAGATGGGGCGCAACCAGCGCGAGTACGTCCTCCGCCAGCAGCTGAAGGCGATCAAAGAAGAGCTGGGCGAGATCGACGAGACCGGCGGCGACCTGGACGACTTCCGCGAGAAGGTCCTGGCGTCAAAGATGCCGGCCGAGACCGAGAAGGTCGCCATGAAGCAGCTCGAGCGGCTGAAGGTCATGCAGCCGTCGTCGGCGGAGTACACGGTCACCCGCACCTACCTCGAGTGGCTGGTCGAGCTGCCCTGGTCGGTCGCGACCGAAGACAAGCTCGACATTCAGGAAGCGCGCAACATCCTGAACACCGACCACTACGACCTCGAGAAGGTGAAGAAGCGCATCCTCGAGTACCTGGCGGTCCGCAAGCTGAAGAGCGACAAGAAGGGCCCGATCCTCTGTCTGGTCGGGCCGCCCGGGGTCGGCAAGACGTCGCTCGGCCGCTCGATCGCCCGCTCGCTGGGGCGCAAGTTCATCCGCATCTCGCTGGGCGGCGTGCGCGACGAGGCCGAGATCCGCGGCCACCGGCGCACCTACGTCGGCTCGCTGCCGGGGCGCTTGATCCAGGGGATGAAGAAGGCGGGATCCAACAACCCGGTCTTCATGCTCGACGAGATCGACAAGCTGGGGCACGACTTCCGCGGCGACCCCGCGGCGGCGCTGCTGGAGGTCCTGGACCCCGAGCAGAACCACAGCTTCTCGGACCACTACCTGGAGGTGCCGTTCGACCTCTCCAAGGTGATGTTCGTGGCGACCGCCAACATCATGGACCCGATCCCGCCGGCGCTGCGCGATCGTCTGGAAGTGCTGGAGCTGCCCGGCTACACCCGGGAGGAGAAGCTCTCCATCTGCAAGCAGTTCCTGATCCCCAAGCAGCTGGAGGAGCACGGCCTCTCGAAGGAGCGGCTGATCTTCGACGACGCGGCGCTGGCCGAGATCATCGACAGCTACACGCGGGAGGCGGGCGTCCGCAACCTGGAACGCGAGGCGGCCAACGTCATCCGCGCTATCGCGGTGCTGGTGGCCGAAGGAAAAGCGCAGCCGGTCGAGCAGGTCACCGCCGAGCGCATCGGCGAGCTGCTGGGCCCGGCCCGCTTCATCTCTGAGGTGGCCGAGCGCACCGCCGAGCCGGGCGTGGCGACCGGTCTGGCCTGGACGCCCGTCGGCGGGGACATCCTGTTCATCGAGGCCACGAAGATGAACGGCAAGGGCCAGCTGGTGCTGACCGGCCAGCTGGGCGACGTGATGAAAGAGTCGGCCCAGGCCGCGCTGTCGTTCATCCGTTCGCGCGCCCGGTGGCTCGGGCTGGAGGAGAACTTCCTCGAGAAGACCGACATCCACGTCCACATCCCGGCCGGCGCCATACCCAAGGACGGCCCCTCGGCGGGCGTCACGATGTTCGTGTCGATGGCGTCGCTGCTGACGAACAAGCCAATCCGCAACGACGTGGCGATGACCGGCGAGATCACGCTGCGCGGGCAGGTGCTGCCCGTGGGCGGCATCAAGGAGAAGTTCCTGGCCGCGCACCGCGCCGGCATCAAGCGGGTCATCCTGCCGGAGCGCAACCGCAAGGACGTCATCGACATCCCGGAGCAGCCGCGCAACGAGATCGAGATCCTCTACGTCAAACGCATGGACGAGCTCTTGCCGCTGGTGCTGACGGAGATGCCGAAACTGGGCGTCATGTCCGCCCCCGTGCTCCCCACGCCCGCTCCCCCCCCCGCCGCCTAAGCCTTCACCTGCTCCCGCGCGTCACCCTGTGAGATACAAAGGCGCCGGGGTCAGGTCGGAACCGGCTCGTCCGGCGCCGGCGCGGGCACCGGATCCTTCACCAGCACCTCCTTCACGTGCAGGTACCGGTGGAGGATCCCATGCCCCAGGTAGATCACCGGCGTTAGCCCGATAGCCAGCGCCAGCTTGACCAGGTAGTTGTTGCGCGCCGTGCGCAGGATGAACAGCGTCGACTTCGAGCCCGAGAGAAAGACGACGTTGACCACCAGCGAGTCGATCGCCTGCGACACGATGGTCGACCCGGTCGAGCGGAGCCAGAGGTAGCGCTCGCCGGTCATCCGGCGGACCAGCAGGAAGATCGAGATGTCGAGCAGCTGGCCGATCAGGTAGGCGACCAGCGAGGCGATGTAGAGGCGGACCGACCATCCGAACACGTTCTTGAACACGCCCCCGTCCAGCGGCGTCTCGGGGCTGGTGGGCAGGGCGATGGCGAGGTTGATGACCGCGAAGACGAACAGGGCCGTGACCAGCCCGACGTAGGTCAGGCGTCGCGCCCCCTCGGTCCCGTAGAATTCGTTGACGATGTCCGTCAGCAGGAAGGTCAGCGGGAACGGAATCATCGCCACCGAGAAGTCGAGCCCGGCGACGCGGAAGAACTTCCCCCCGATGAGGTCGCTGACCAGCAGGGCCGCCACGAAGATGCCGGTCAGATAGACGAAGAGGCGCTGTTTGCGGTCCATGGCCGTGTGAAAAGACAGAGTACCTTAGGTCGGGCAGGTGGCGGGTGGTAGCTTCTCTCGCCCATGCCTGGCCCCGAGCGCGTCACGTTCACGGTCGAGAAGGCCGATGCGGGCCGACGGCTCGACCAGGAGCTGGCGGCGCGCGTGCCAGGCCTGTCGCGGCGACAGGCGCGCGTGCTGCTGGACATCGGCGGCGTGTTCGTCGACGGACGGCGGGTCAAGGTGGCGGGGCGCCCGGTGCATGCCGGCGAGAAGATCGTCGCCGTGCTCGGCGGCGCCCTGGCGCGGGCCACGGCCCGCACGGGACGGGCGGCGCGGGCCGAGGACGAGCGCCGGCTCCCCCCCTACGTGGTCGTCCATGAGGACGAGGAGATCGTCGTGGTCGACAAGCCGCCCGGCTTGCTGACGGCGCCGACGCCCGAGAGCGACCGCAACAACCTGGCCGACCAGCTGGGGCGACGCGTCCCCGGCGGCGGGCCGATCTTCGTGGTCCACCGCATCGATCTGGAGACGAGCGGGCTGCTGGTGTTCGCCAAGACGCCGCACGCCAATCGCGTGCTGTCCGAGCGTTTCCGGACCCACGACCTGGAGCGCGCCTACCTGGCGGTGGTGGCGGGTGCCTTCCCAGCCGAGCTGACCCGCATCGACCGCCCGGTCGGCGGCCGCCCCGCGGTCACGCACCTGGGGGTGCGCGAGCGGTTCGGCGCGCAGGCCACGCTGCTCGACTGCCGCCTCGAGACCGGTCGCACCCACCAGATCCGGCTCCACGCCACCGGCGCCGGTCACCCGGTGCTGGGCGACGACCGCTACGGCGCGCCGTTCCCGGTCGCCCCGCCGCCGCGCATGGCGCTGCACGCGACGACGCTGGCCTTCGCGCACCCCGTCACGGGCGCGCCCCTGTCGTTCACCAGCCCCTGGCCGGTCGACCTGGCGCCGTGGCTCGAGCGGCTACGTTCGATCGTCTAGACCGACTTCACGTTGATCTGATCGAGGGTCGAGGGCGCTTGCTCGGGCTGGCGTCCCGCCCTCGAATCTACCCAATCAGTTCAACCTGAAATGGGTCTAGCTCAGACCGATGAGCGCCGCGCGGCGACGCCGCGCTACGCTCCACGCGCTTAGGCTGCCGCCGCTTTGTTCGCGATCGCCGGTCCCAGCTTTTCGCGCAGGCGGAAATAGACGTCGCTGACCGCGAACCGCAGCA
>CAZTZM010000113.1:0-14886 GCA_964618005.1 uncultured Myxococcales bacterium | reverse complement strand
GCCCGCCGCGGCCGCGCCCCCGCCCGCGCCGGCCGCGGAGCCGGCGCCGGTCGCGAAGGGCGCGGCGGTCGAGAAGGATCTGGAGGATCGCGCGCGGCAGGATCAACCCGCGTCGGGCGCCGTCCGGCGGACCGGCCTGGCGAACAGCCACGCCAAGGGCGGCAAGGGCAGCCTGGGGTCGGGCGCGGCGCTCCGCGGCAGCCCGGCCGACGACCTCGGCGCGTCGCAGGGGTTCGCGCCACCGCCGCCCGCGATGAAGCCGGCGAAGCGCGTGATCGCTCCCGAGCCTGAGTTCGCGAAGAAGGCGGCCGAGGCGCCGGCGCCGGACGGCTTCGCCGACACCGCCGTGAAGCGTCAGCGCGACGAGGGGCCGGGCCGTGCCGGCGGCGGCGCGCCAGCCAGCAGTCGGGCGGCGGCCGCGCCCAAGATGAAAACGGAGGCGCCCGCACCCGCGGCGGCCAGCGTGGCCGCCAGCGCCGAAGAAGAATCGGCGAGCGACTCGGCCGGGGAGTCGCCTGTCGCGCGCGCGGACCGCCTGTTTGGGCAGGGGCGCTGGGCCGACGCCGCGCGGGCCTACCGCGAGCTCTTGCGCCGCGATCCGCACAACGCCGACGCCGCCCGCTGGCGGCAGCGTCTGGCCGCCGCCGAAGCCGCGCTGGCGCCCTGAGCGCGCCTCAGACGTCGCGCAGATCGAGCTGGAAGGGCGAGGCGACCTCCGGGCTGGCCAGCCAGAGGAACATGGCCCGCGCGCGCACGTACTCCTCGGCGACCACGCGCGCCAGGTGCTGCGGGACCTCGTCGATGTCGGCGCCCTCCCAGGTGAAACCGGGCACGCCGTTCGCGCGCGCCAGCAGGCCGCCGGTGTTCAGCCGATCCAGGGCGCGCCAGCAGCGGGTCACGGCGCGCTTCATCGCCTCGGCGAATAAGGGGCGTTCGGCGATCGCCTCCGGCAAGGCGACGCGATCGAGCCCGACCGACCAGCAGAGCCAGGCGAGCGCGTTCCAGTCGGCCTGCGCCTCGCCGAGCAGCGCGGGGACACCCAGCTCGGCTTGCCCGGCTTGGTCGAGGGTCTCGTCGATCTCGACCTGGATCGCTTCCGCCGCCGGATCGCCCATGGACTCGCCGCTCACCATCAGGCGCCCGCGCCGCAACGCCACGGGGCCGTCCGGAAGCAACACCGACAGATCCGGCGGCCACCAGGCGGCGAGCGGCGCGCCGGGACCGACCATCGCCACGACCGCGCGGCGCGCCTCCATCACCCGGGTCGCGTAGAGCGCGATCGCCCCGCGAACCTCGTCGAGGTCGCGCGCGATCCCGGCCGGGACGTCCGCCAGCGCCGGATCGGGCCCCAGCGGCTCGCGCGCCGGCGTGAACGCGAACGGGCGCAGCGCCGCGCGCATGTAGAGGCGCAGCGATTCGGCTGATGCCGGCGATTCGCCGGCGACGATCTCCAGGTCTTCCCGCGCGCCCACCTCGTCGCCCCGCTGAAAGCGAATCAGCGCGCGGGTCAGGTGGGTCATCGGCCGCTCAGGAGCCAGCAGCAGCGACGCCGCGACGAAGTCGGACGCCGCCGCGCTCCCGGGCGGCAGCACGGCGCCCAGCGCGCGGAAGGCCAGCGCCGCGTCGACGCCGCCCAGCAGCCCCTCGAGGATCGCCGCCACCGTCACGTCGGTCGCCTGGGTCAGCGCCTCGCCCCGCTCCATCGCCAGCGCGGGGTGGAGCGGCGCGACGTCACCGGCCAGCGATCGTTCCAGCCCCGCGCGATCGCCGACCTGGGCCGCCGCCCGAGCCGCCGCGCAGAGCGCCTCGCGCACGCGTCCCTCTTCACGCAGCCGCCGCGCCAGCGCATGCCAGGCTTCGGCCGGCGCGCCGTCGAACGCCAGGGCGGGCGACGTGGCCGCGCTCTCCGCGGACAGCGCCGCACCCCGTTCGACCGCGCGCACCTCGGCCCCCGCGGCGTCGCTGAACGTCCAGCGCCCGATTGCCTGGCCCTGGGCGAACGCGCCGCGCTCCTCTCGGATCCGCGGTTCGGCGTAGGGCGTCTCGGCGGCGGCTGGCCAGCGGCGCAGGAAGGACCCGTGGCGGCGTCCGTCGGGCAGAAACTCGGACGACTCGAGGAGCTGCCCGCCGCTGTAGCGCCGCACGGCGCGCCGGAAGCCGCCCGCGAATTCGATCTCCTCGGTCAGCGCGCCGCTCTGGCTCCAGAAGCGCTGCAAGTCGGCGCGCCGGCGCACCCAGCGCGCGCCGGTCTCGTCGAACTCGGCGTCGTCGGGGACACCGGCTGGACGCGACGGCCACGGGCGCCCGTCGGAGAGGATGGGCTGCCCCTCGCGATCGTAGAAGACCTCCTGAACCGAGGTCCCGGCCTCGTAGCGCGTGTCGAGGCGAACAGCCGCCGCGGGGACGCAGCAGGCGCGCAGGGGCTCGGCCCCCTCCCCGTCCGCGGCGTAGGCGGAGACGACCCCCTCCAACCGGCCCGCGACGTAGGTCCCTTCGCGCGCCACCTGGCCGTCGGGGTGGAACAGCGCGAACGGTCCGTCCTGCAGGCCGCCCGCGAACTGAAAGCGCGACAGCAGGCTGCCGCCGGGCCTGTAGATCAGACATTCCCCTTCGCGCGCGCCCTGCGCGCTCCGCTGGGAGACCTCCCAGCCGCCGATCTCGGGGTTCCAGAAGCCGACTTCAGGAACCCCGGCCGGCCTCTCGGGTGCCGCTGGCGCCGCCACGGGCGCCGGCCAGCATAGCCTACTTGCCGCCGATGTGCGTGAACGCCCAGAACAGCGTGCCGGACAGCAAGATCGAAACCGGCAGGGTGAGCACCCACGCCATCAGCAGGTTGCGAACCGTGCCCCACTGCAGGCCGGTCTTGTTCGCCGCCATGGTGCCGGCGACGCCCGACGAGAGGACGTGGGTCGTGCTGACCGGCAGGCCGAACGCGTCGGCCGCGCCGATGGTCGCCATGGCGGTCAGCTCGGCGGCGGCGCCCTGCGCGTAGGTCAGGTGGTCCTTGCCGATCTTCTCGCCGACGGTGATCACGATCCGCTTCCAGCCGATCATCGTGCCCAGGCCCAGCGCGATGGCCACCGCCACCTTGACCCAGGTCGGGATGAACTTGGTCGCCTTGTCCAGGTGCTTGCGGTAGTTCTTCAACACGTCGGCGTCCTCGGCCGAGATGGTCGGCTGGTGGGCCTTGTCCATCGTGCGCAGCGCTTCGCTGATGAGGTACATGTCGTTGCGGAAGTTGCGCGTCTTCGCGGCCGGGACGTTCTTCAGCTCCTTGTAGGTCGCCATGTCGTGGCCCACCGCGGTCACCAGCGCGTGAAGCGCCGGCACCGTCGCCGGGGTGAACTCCTTGGTGCGCAGGTAGGTCGTCACGTCCTCGCGCCCGTCACCGGCCACCGGCGTGGCGGAGCCGTAGTGCTCCAGCGTGTTGGCGGCCATCGCCGAGACGGCGATGAAGTCCTGCGACTCCTTGGCCGACACCGCGTGGTTCAGCGCGTAGGCCGTGGGGACCGTGCCGATGAGGATCAGCATGATGAGGCCCATCCCCTTCTGGCCGTCGTTCGAGCCGTGCGCGAAGCTGACGCCGGTGCAGGTCAACAGCAGCAGGCAGCGGATCCAGAACGGCGGCGGCGCCTCACCGGCCGGCGCGGCGTAGAGCTCCTTCTTCTTGATGATCGCCCGCATCGTGATGAGCAGCAAGCCCGCGCAGCAGAAGCCGACCAGGGGCGAGATGAGCAGGGACTTGCCGATGTTCGAGGCCTGGTGCCAGTCGACGCCGCTGGTGGCGGTGTGCACGGCCATGAACTGGTTGGCGAGGCCGACGCCGATGACCGAGCCGATCAGCGTGTGCGAGCTGGACGACGGCAGGCCGAAGTACCAGGTGCCGAGGTTCCAGATGATCGCGGCGGTGAGCAGCGCGAACACCATGGCGAAGCCCGAGCCGCTGCCGACCTGCAAGATCAGCTCGACGGGCAGCAGCGAGATGATGCCGAAGGCGACGCCGCCGGTCGACACGAGCACGCCGATGAAGTTCCACATCCCCGACCAGACCACCGCCACCTGCGGGCTGAGGGAGTGGGTGTAGATGACCGTCGCCACCGCGTTGGCGGTGTCGTGGAAGCCGTTCACGAACTCGAACCCGAGCGCCACCAGCAACGCGATCCCCAGCAGCACGAACGGGAAGACCGAGGTCGGGTGAATGTTTGCCAGGTCGGTGACCAGCTGCGTGCCGGCGTAGCCGATACCGACGATGAGCGCGATGGCGAAGACCGCCATGCCGATCCGGCCGGGACCGCCGGCCAGCTTGGCGTGGACGGCATGGGTGGGGGAGCGGGTTGGTTCGACGGCGCTGGTGGACATGAGGCGCGCACGATACCCGCGACCCTGTGCCACTCCGGCGAACGTCCCGTTACAGTTTGGCAACGGTGCCCGGGTCCGCTCTTGCCGAGGAACATCCAGAGGTTATGTCAGTCCGGGCCCCGACAGATGACGTTGATCACGCCTCCGATCGTCCGCTGACGTTCAGCGCGCGTCGCCGAGCAGGCGCGCGACCAGGCTGGTCAGATCGGGGAACACGGCGTCAGCGGAGGCGAAGTTTCCGTCGCGGGTCAGCCCGGAGGGGACCACCCAGCAGCAGAGTCCCGCGGCCTTCGCGGCGCGCAGGCCGCGCTCGGAGTCCTCGATGACCAGGCAGCGCGACGGGTGCAGGCCCAGCCGCTCGACCGCGCGCAGGTAGGGCTCCGGCTCCGGCTTGGCGTTCACGTAGTCGACGCGGGTCAGCACCAGCTCGAAGTGCGGCAGGACGCCGGTGCGGGCGTGCGTCCGGGCGAACGGCACCGGCTCGGAGCTGGTGACGATCGCCAGCCGGAATCGGGCCGCCAGCCGCGGCAGCAGCTCGGCGACGCCCGGGATCAACACCTCGGCCTCGGCCACCAGCTCCAGGTAGCGGCGATCGCGATCGCCGCGCAGCCCATCGATCTCGGCCGCCGACAGGCCGCGCCCCTCCGCCAGGTGCCAGACGCCAATCCCCTGCCGCAGCAGGACCTCGACGTACGTCGCCAGATCCAGCGTCACGCCGACGCTGGCCAGCGCCTCGCGGTTGGCGCGGAAGTACAGCTCTTCGGTGTCGACCAGGACGCCGTCGTTGTCGAACAGGATGGCGTCGAACAGCTCGGCTTGGGGCACGCCTGCACCTACCATCAGAGCTGCGGGTAGGGGAAGTCGCTCGTCGCCTCGGTCGGCTCGACGTCGTGAAACTTCCGCAGGTCGAGCAGCATGTGCCCGTCGGGCGTCTCGCTGAGCACGTCGACCAGGCGCTGGCCCCACAGGATGTCGCGCGCGTAGTAGCGGTGCTCGCTGTGCACCACCTGCATCGTGGCGTCGTCGAGGCCGATCATCTGCACCTGCAGCTCGACCTCCTGCTCTGCCAGCTTGGCCGGTGTCTGGCCGTAAAGCGGGCTGCGCTGATCGATCACGTGCAGGACGTTCCAGGAGCGCGAGAGCGAGATGGCGCGCTGCCGGGTCAGCTCGAGGTCGAGCATTCGATAGAACGTCCGCCCTTCCGCGCTGCGCTCCGTCCGGATGATCACGACGCGGATCTGGGCGTCGACGATGGTGTTCCCGCGCTGGTTCCCCAGCCGGAACATCAGCGTGGGCACGCCGTTCCAGGGCGAGATCACCATCTTCTTCGAGAACAGCAGCAGCGCCGTCGAGCGCGAGAACTTGGCGAACACCAGACCGGTGGCCAGCGCCGTCAGCGTCAGCCCCCAGATCGACTCGGCGACCACCACCACGTTGGCCGCGTTCGACTCCGGGTAGAGGGCGCCGTAGCCGATGGTCCCCATCGTCTGCACGCTGAAGAAGAAGACGTCGTGGAACGATCGGGCGTGCGCCACGCCCCCCACCACCAGGTAGATGACCGCGAAGATCGCGTTGGAGATCAGGAACGAGCCGCTGATGGCGGCCAGCGTCACCCACCAGGGGAGCCGCAGCAGCGCGTGGTAAAAGTCGCGCAGCAGGGCACGCCGGTCGCCGACGATCCGGATCTCGTAGTCGGCGCCCGGCTCTCGCAGCGTGACGGGACCGCGCTTCATGTCGACGACGGCGGCGTCGCGCGCACCGCTATTTCACGCCCGAGACGCAGCAGCTGTCGGGGGTGGGCGCCGGGACACGGCCCTTCAGCCAGCAGCGCGCGTTCGGCCCCTGGACGCCCGGGTTCACGTAGGTGAACGCCAGGCAAGCCGGCTCTGCATAGCAGGTCCGGCGACAGATCTCGGGCTCCGGCGCCGGTAGATCGAAGCTGCGGTAGTCGTCGCCACCGCGGTTGATGCCGGGCTCGAACGCCCCCCGACGCGGAGGCGGCGGAGGCGGAGGCGGAGGCGGTCCGCCCGCGAACTTCACGCCCGAGACGCAGCAGCTGTTCGGCGACGGCGGCGGCACCGTGTTCTTCAACCAGCAGCGCGCGTTCGGACCCTGGACGCCCGGGTTGACGTAGGTGAACGCCACGCAGGTCGGGTCGTTGAAGCAGGCGTTGCGGCAGATGTCCGGCTGCGGCGCGGGGAGATCGAAGTTGCGATAGTCGTTGCCCGGGCGATCGACGTTCAGCTCGAAGCCGGGACCGTAGATGGGCGCGGGCGCCGGCGCCACGGGGACGGTGACCGTCACCGGGATCGGGAGACAGCCCAGCGCGGGCCCCGCGAGCAGCGCCGCCAGCATCAGCACGGAAACCTTCGACCGCATCGAGACCTCCTCCGGCCGCCCGACTGACGGCGGCGGCGGCATTATTGCCTCGGGGCGCCTGCCGATGCCAGTGCCACCGCCCACGCCCGTGGCGCCTAGAACGTGATGGCGTTGACCAGCGACGGCACACCGGTCACGCCGGCGGGTGCGATGTCGAAGATCACGGCGTGCGCGCCGGCCGGGAGATCGCGGCGGGCCGCCTCCAGCGTTGCGTGCAGCGGATCGGAGCCGGCGGGCACGTTCAGATCGATGGCGCGTACGCCCCAGGTCAGGTGCAGCCGGCGCGTCGTCTCGGGCACGCGGCTGTAGGCCAGGATCAGCCGGCCCGGGCGAAACGCCGCCAATTTCTGGGCGCTGACCCCGGTGCGCGTCGGGACCACGATGGCCGCCGCGCCCAGGTCGTCCGCCAGGCCCGCCGCCGCGAACGCCAGCGCGTTCATGCTCTCCGAGCGGCGCGGCCCCTCGTGCGGCTGCAGCAGCGGCTCGGTCTCGACCAGCAGCCGGATCATCATCTTCACCGCGCCGACGGGATCGTGCCCGACCGCGGTCTCCTCCGACAGCATCACGGCGTCCGTGCCGTCGAGGACGGCGTTCGCCACGTCGGTCACCTCGGCGCGCGTCGGCAGCGGGTTGGTCACCATCGACACCAGCATCTGCGTGGCGGTGATGACCGGCCGCCCGGCGCGGTTGGCCGTGCGGATGATCCGCTTCTGCATGGCCGGGACGCGTTCGATCGGGATCTCGACGCCCAGATCGCCGCGCGCCACCATGATGGCGTCCGCCGCCTCGACGATGGCGTCCAGCCGCTCCAGCGCCTGCTGCTTCTCGATCTTGGCGATCAGCTGACAGTCGGTCAGCGCGCGCGCTTCGGCGATGTCGCGCTCGTGCCGCACGTAGGAGATGGCGACGAAGTCGGGCGTGAGCACGCCGATGTCGGCCAGATCCTGGCGGTCTTTGTCGGTCAGCGCCGGCAGCGACGAGGCGTCGAGCGGCAGGTTGATCCCCTTGCGCGAGCGCAGCGTCCCGCCGCCCCGCACCCGGCAATTCACGCGGTCCGAGCGAACGTCGACCACGACCAGGTCGATCGTCCCATCGGCGATGAAGATCGGGTCGCCGGCGCGGACGCGATCGAAGAGCGAGGGGTCACCGACCGGCACCCCGCCGGCCCCCAGGGTCAGCGCCTCCCCTTCCTTGACGCGAACCTCTTCGGGCAGGTCGGCCAGGCGCAGCTTGGGGCCGGCCAGGTCCGCCAGGATGGCGATGTCGGGACGATGGGCGCGGGCACGGCGGACGCGGGCGGCCTGGTCACGCGGCGCGGCGTGCGACAGATTGACGCGCAGGAGGTCGACGCCGGTGTCGAGCAGGCGCTCGAGCTCCCCCGGTGGGTCCTGGGCAGGCCCAACCGTGGCGATGATCTTGGTGCGGCGATGGTGCAAGAGAGGCCACTCTACAGTGTCCGATGGGCCTCTCAAGGGTGCATCTGGAAACAATCCGGTTGCGGTTCCCGTCGGAGATGCGTGATCATCGCCGCCTTGCGGGGTTAGCCGAGGTTGGCTAATTTCAAGCTGAGGGAAGGACCCCATGCTCGCACGTGACTCACTCCGCCGAACGGCTCGACTCGCGCTGCTCTCCGCCGCGAGCGGGCTGGGGTTCATGCTCGGGGTGGCGCGGGTGGCGCGGACCGCGCCCGATCCGTCGGCCCAGCCGGCCGCGACCGCGCCGGCGACGACCGCCGTGCCTGCGCCCGCGACGCCGGTGAGCAACGCCGCCCAGGCCGCGCCGGCGGCCCCGGCCCAGCCCGCGCCCACGCCGGATCAGACCGCGACCCAGACACCGCCGCCGAGCGAGACGAACGGCGCGCCGCAGCCACCGACGACGCCCGAGACGGCCGCGACGCCCGCGGCACCACCCCCGCCGCCCACGCTACCCCCGTCGTTGACCGGGTCGACGTTCGATTCGTCCGACCTGCAAAACGATCACCCGATCGACGATCACCCCGACATCGATCCGCGGCCGCTGCTGCAGTCGAGCTTCGACGACGGCGACCTCCAGGACGCGCACCCGGTCGACAGCGACGGGCCCGTGGTCCGCTCGATCTTCGACGACGGCGACAGCGTCGACGATCACCCGGTCGACACCGACCGCCCGCTGATCCAGTCCGGTTTCGATCGCGGCGACATCGTCGACGACCACCCGGTCGCCGACAGTCACCCGACCGGCGACTGACCCTCACGGTGCCACGCGGCGTCCCGCCGATCGCCCGCTCAGGGCAGCGTCGCCATCAGGCGTGCCTTGGAGTTAGCGCCACCGCAAAGGGCGGTGGTGTGCGTGGAGATCAGGGTCGGGGTCGTGTCGGCGCCGCCGGTACCGGTTCGTTGCCTGTTTTTCCTATCCCCGGTCGTTGGGGCTGAATATAGTCGCGTTTTTCCAGCTTCTGGATCGTTCTCACAGTGGGCAACTATGTTTCCGAAAGTTCGCTTAGCCATGACGGTGCTGGTGTCGCTGGTCGCGATCAACCGGCCCGCGTTGGCTGATGACGCCCAGCTCGAGGCCGACAAGCTCATCCGGCACGGCGTCGAGCTCCGCAAGGCGCGCGACGCCGAAGCAGCGGCGCGCGAGTTCCAGAAGGCCTACGACCTGGTGCACACGCCGCGGGCCGCCGGGCAGCTGGGCCTGGCCGAGCAGGCACTCGGACGCTGGGTAGCCGCCGAGCGGTACATCAGCGAGGCGATCCACGCTGCCGACGATCCCTGGACCGCGAAGAACCGCGCCGCGCTCGACGAGGCGCTCGGGACGATCCAATCGCACCTGGGTCGAGTGGAGGTCATCGGCGATCCCGCCGGAGCCGATGTGGCCATCAACGGAAGCGTCGTCGGGAAGCTGCCGCTGCCCGACGCGGTCCGCGTCAGCGCGGGCGAGGTCGACGTCGAGGTGCATGCGCCGGGGTATGTGGGCACCCAACGAAACGTCACCATCGTCAGCGGCCAGTACCAGCAGGTCGTCATTCACCTGGTCAAGGAAGGTTCGGCGACGGTGGAGCCCAATCCCGCGAAACCCGAGGCGCCGACGTCCGCGGCGGTTCGCCCGCCCGATTCGACTCCCGCAGAGGGCCCGTCGGACACCCGTGTCGCCCTCAAATGGGGCGCAGCCGGGCTCGCGGGGGCCAGCCTGGCCACCGGGATCGTGTTCACGATCCTTCACAGCCAAAACGTCTCGACGTTCGCGAATCATGGCTGTGCCATCAGGGGCGACATGGGCGTCTCGGCGAGCGGCGCTGCCGATTCGTTCTGCCAGTCGTCGCTCGACACGTCCAAGACGTACCAGGATTTGTTCATTGCTGGATATGTGGCCGCCGGCGCGTTCGCCGCGACCTGGTTGATCCTCCAGATTACGAATCATTCGTCCTCATCCGGTGGTGCGGCGGCGGAGCAGGCATCGCGCGGACCGCTCTGTGGGCCAGCCTCGTCGGGGTTCGGTTTGTCCTGCGCCGTTAGATTCTAGTCGGGCCGGGGGTGATCATGATGAATGGCGTTCTGGTTCGGTTCGCGGTCGCGGTCTTGGCGCTGGGAGGCGCCGCCTGTTCCAACGGTCCGTCCTTCGTGCCGTCGGACGGCGGCCCGGGCGGTGGCGCCGGCCACACCGGTGTTACGACAGGGACGGGTGGAAAGGGAGGATCCGGGGGCACGGCTGGTCACCTGGGCGGGACCGACGGCGGCATCGGCGGCGGAGGGAACGCGGGTGGTGGCGGCGGGAGCTCGGACGCGGGCGTCGACGCGGGACCGGCCAAGAAGGCCAACGGCGACCCTTGCGGCTCTGGCAGCGAGTGCAGCTCCACCTTCTGCGTCGAGGCGGTCTGCTGCAATGGCGCCTGCACAGGCAGCTGCTACGCCTGCAAGAACTCGCTCACCGGATCGTCCCCGGACGGAACCTGTGCGTTCGTCTCGTCGGGTCTGGCGGACCCGGCCGCCGTGTGCGTGGCCGGATCTGCCGCGTCGTGCGGAAACACCGGCTTCTGCGACGGCAAAGGGACCTGCCAGAAGTTCGGCAGCACCACGGTTTGCCAGGCGGCCAGCTGCGGCACGTCGGGCTACACGCCGGCCTCGACCTGCGACGGCAAGGGAAACTGCGGCGGCGGAACGCCGACCAACTGCAAAGGCTTCACCTGCTCGCCCACGACCGGGTGCGCGACGACCTGCTCGGCCGACGGCGACTGCCCCGGCGGGTACTGCACGTCCGCGAAGATCTGCGCCGCGACCCTCTCCGACGGGTCGACCTGCACGGCGAACGACCAGTGCACGCACGCGAACTGCATCAGCGGTGTCTGCTGCGCGACCGCCTGCGCGGGAACCTGCATGACCTGCGCGAGCGGCCTCTGCATACCCGTGAAGGCGGGCGGATCGTCGGGTGGCGCATGCGCCGTCGATTCAGCCACCTGCGGGCATGACGGGACCTGCGACGGCAACGGAAGCTGCCGTTACTCGACCTCGAGCGTGAGTTGCGGGTCGACCTCCTGCAGCGGCGGACAGCTGACCATGACCGGGACGTGCAATGGCGCGGGGAGCTGCTCGATCCCGTCCGCCTCCGCCTGCCAGGGCGGTGTGGTCTGCGCGTCGACGACGGCCTGCAAGTCGCCAACATGCGCCGCCGACGCCGACTGCGTGAGCGGCCTCTGCCTCAACGGAGCTTGCACCGCGAAGTACGGCAATGGCCATGCCTGCACGGCGGCCGATCAGTGCACCAACAACTTCTGCGTGGACGGAGTCTGCTGCAACGTGGTCTGCAACGGCACCTGCCAGTCGTGCAACGAGACCACCGGAGGCAACACGCCGGGGACATGCGCCACAGTCTCCGGAGCTCCTCGCAACGGCCACGGGAGCTGCAGCGGCAGTGGCACCTGCGCCAGCGTGTGCAACGGCTCGTCGGCGTCGTGCGTCTTCCCGAGCACGTCGACCAGCTGCCGGTCGGCCAGTTGCTCGGGCGGTCTCCAGACGGCAGCGGCGAACTGCGACGGCGCCGGGAATTGCCCCGCCGCGGTGACGAAGAGCTGCAATCAGTTCATCTGCGGCGCCACGGCCTGCGTCACCAGCTGCACCAGCAACAGTCAGTGTGTGTCGGGCGCGGCCTGCGTGAGCGGCGTCTGCACGGCCTGCGGCACCGGTACCTCCGTCTGCTCGAACAGCTGCTCGAACCTCAACACCGACGGGTCGAACTGCGGAACCTGCGGGCACAGCTGCAACGGGGGCACCTGCAGCGCGGGCGCGTGCCAGGCGACCGGCATCGCGGCCGGTGGCTACAACACCTGCATGATCGTCGCCAACGGCAATGCCCTGTGCTGGGGCGACAACGCGTACGGTCAGCTGGGGACGACCTCCGTGACCACCTCCTCGACACCTTTGCTGGTGTCCGGTGTCAGCAACGTGGTCGCGATCGCGCCGGGGCCGACGACCTGCGCGCTGCTGTCGAACAAGTCGGTAGCCTGCTGGGGATATAACGGCGACGGCGAACTGGCCAACAACAGCACCAGCAACACCGCCAAGCCCGTCACCGTCTCGGGGATCCAGGCGACCAGCGTCAGCGTCGCGAGCGACTTCGTCTGCGCGTCGTTGACGACCGGGGCCGTCGACTGCTGGGGGGCAGATGGCAGCAATCAGCTAGGAGCGACCGGATCCGGGTCGCTGGTCCCCGTCACGGTGCCCGGCGTGTCGGGCGCGGTCTCGGTCAGCACCGGCGATGGCACGGCGTGCGCCGTCATCTCCGATGGGTCCATCGAATGCTGGGGGTTCAACCCGGAAGGGCAAGTCGGGAACGGCTCCACCTCCCTGACATCACCCCCGTCGGCGGTGATGAGCCTGTTCTCTCCGGCGAGTGCCGTGAAGATGGGATTGGCATATGGCTGCTCGTTGAATCCGACCGTGCAGACGATGGGACGCCAGCCGCCGCCCTCGATCCAGTGCTGGGGCAGCGACGCCTTCGGAGATCTCGGTGACGGGGGAAGCACCACGGTGCCGTACGCGATCGGTACGTCGCCCACGATCTACAACGCAACCGCGCTGGCGGTAGGCGACTACCACGCCTGCGCCGTCTCCGTGGGAGAGGTTCTTTGCTGGGGCCACAACGGAGACGGCGAGCTTGGCATCGGCAACACGACGGATTCGCCGCCCACGGCGGTGACCGCCGTGGCCACCGCGACCCAGGTCGCTGCCGGCACCGAGCACAGCTGCGCGCTGCTCTCCAGCGGCGCGATCCAATGCTGGGGTGGCAACACGCACGGTCAGCGGGGTGTGGCGGCCAGCGGCGATGCGCTGACCCCGATGACCGTCACCTGGTAACCGGACGAAGCTGGCGCGTCCGTGGCGCGCGTCGTCAGCGCTGGGATTCCAGCGCCAGCGCGCGGAAGGGGCCGCCGGGATAGCGCCGCAGGTACCGTGCCCCCAGCGTCTTGGCGTCGGCGTCGTGGTGGGCAACGGCGGCCTCGATCGACAGCGCCAGCGCCTCCTCGGCCAGCGCGCCGCTCGGATTGCGATCCAGGTAGACGCTCAGCAGCGCACGAGCCCGCACGGGGTCGCGATCGACACGCAGCGCACGCATGCCCGCCAGGACCGCCTGCGTCTCCTCTGGGGTCGCGGGCGGCGGCGTCAGGTGACGCGCGTGCACGGCGACGCTCGGCCGAGCCGCAGGCCGAACAGGGCTCGGCGCGACAGGAGCCGGAGCAGGCGCATCGAGGGCGGGCCCTGCGGGTGCGGCGGCGATGGGCGCCGGCGCACGGCGCGGGTGAGACCGCTCGAGCGGCTCGGACATCGCGACGGCCGCGTTCGGCGCCGGAACCAGACGGTGATAGGTCCGCCCGATCCACCCCTTCCAGGGCCCGAGCGCCGCGCTGGCGAACGCGCCACAGCCGATCAGGACGCCCAGCACGACCGCCGGACGCAACAGCAGCGGCGCGCGGTGGCCGGTCCCGCGTCCGAGGCTGAGCCGCATACGCTGCTTCAGACCGGGCGGAACCTTGGTCGGCTCCCGCGCCAGCAGCAGGTCCGCGATCCACGGGTCGACCCCCGGGTCGTCCAGCAAGCGGACCGGATCGTCGCCCTGCAGCCGGTGGTTGCTGTCGTCGCCGCGCCTCATGTCGTCACCCGCCCCTCAACCACCGTCATCTTCCGTCCTCGTCGTCGTCCACGCGGGTCCCAGCCGTGCCCGCTGCTTCGCCGCCAGCGCGAAGAACTCACGCCGGGCGTGAAACAACCGCGTCCAGACCGTGTTGATCGGGACGCTCTGGATGCGGGCGATCTCGTCGCCCGAAAGGCCCTCGATCTCGAACAGCACGAAGGCGGTTCGGCGCTCCTCGCGCAGCTTGCCCAGCAGGGTCGCCAGGATGCCTTCGGCCTCTTTTCGCTCCAGCATCGCCGCCGGGCCAGCGCTGGCCCCCTGGAGGACGTCGGGATCCTCGACCCGCCGCTTGGTGAAGATGTGTTTGACCCAGGTCCGGCGGCGGAAGTCGCGCACCTGACGGCGCGCGATCCGGTACAGCCAGCCGGCCGGGTTCGTGCCGTCGAACGCGGGAAGACGGCGGCGCACGACCAGGAAGACCTCCTGAAGGATATCGTCGCGATCGGCCTCGCGGGCACCGAGGGCCCGGATCCAGCGCGCGACGTCCTCGAACCAGGCGTCATAGAAGGCGCGGAAGTCCTGCGAGGCGCCGGGCAGCCGGAGGGCGTCATTCCTGCTGCCTTCAGGGCGCGCCGGGGCCAGAACCTTCATGGCGGGTGGCATTCTAGCCCATTTCGCCGCCCGGCTGAGCCGGGGGCGCGACGCGGCCTCGCCGAATGCGACGCGATTCGGCTATCGTGACCGCGTGCGTGTCCGGATCCTGGGCGGCGCCGCGCTGGTCGCCGCGACGCTGCTTGCCGGACGCGCCGCGGCCCAGTCGGCGCCCCTGCCCGCCGTCATCGCGGGCCCCAGCACCTGCCCCGGCCCCGACGCGGTGTGGGCCGAGCTGGTGACGCTGGTGCCGCGCGAGCGTCTGGAGGCGCGGCTGCGCAAGGCGCCGCCGGTGCAGATCTTCGACCTGGGTGTGCCCTATCGAATCCTGGCGGGTGGGCAGGTCCGGGAGTACCGCGACGAGCACCGCGACTGCGCCGCGCGGGCCCGGGT
>CAZTZM010000112.1:0-8824 GCA_964618005.1 uncultured Myxococcales bacterium | reverse complement strand
TGACATGACGCGTTGGCCAGTCGGTGGGCTAGACGGGAAAAATTTGACGACCTGTCGGTTCGAGTAGTCTGATGTAGGTGTTAACTCACCTCTGACTACGAGGACCAACGCCATGCCCGCCAAGACCCCTGCCGACCCCGCCCCCAAGGGGAACCGCCAGAACCGCCGTCGCGAGATCGGCGGGATCCTGCTGCTGGCCGGCGGCCTGTTCGCCGGCATGTCGCTCGTCTCCATGCAGGCCGGCGGCGATCCCTTGATGGGGCCGGGCGGCGGCGCGATCGCGTCGGGTCTCTACGCGCTGGCCGGCCTGGGCGGCTATCTGATCGTCGGCGCGATGTTGCTGGCGTCGGTCCGCTGCTTCCGCGGTCGGCCGCTGGTCGACGGCTTTCGCGAGGGGGCGGGCGCGCTGTTGCTGCTCGGCTCGGTCGCGGTGCTGCTCTACCTGCCGTTCACGGGCAGCGAGGTCACGCAGCACGGGCCGGGCGGCGTGTTCGGCCAGTGGCTGGGCGAGCTGAGCGCCAACTTCATCGGCCTGGTCGGCGCCGCGCTGGCGTCGACGACGATGCTGCTCGTCTCGATCCTGCTGATCACGGAGATCAGCTTGAACGAGGTGGCGGTCGTCCTGGCTTGGGCGGGGCGCCACGTTCGGCGCGGGCTGGTGGCGGGTGCGCTCGGTGCCTGGCGCGTGGCGCGCGCCGCGTTCCCCGAGAAGGACGACCAGGACGACCGCGCGCACGCGGACGACGAGGGCGACGCCGAGGCGACGGAAGAATCGATCGAGATCGTCGAGCCGGTGCGCCTGGCCGCCGTCGAGCAGCCGGAGGCGGTGCCGGCGGCCGTCGAGCCCGAGGAGAGCGAGGGCGTTCGTGTCGGCGCCGCGCGCAGGATTGCCGACGAGGCCGATCGCGAGCGCGTCGCGATGGCGGCGATCGTCGCCGAGGTGGCGGCGGTCGAGCGTGTGGCCGCGCCCGCGGTCGCCGGGGCCGAGGCGGACGAAGAAGAGCCCGAGGAGCGACCCCTGGTCGCGGTGCGCCCGCCCCCCGCCGAAGGCCCGATCATCGTCGAGCCAGCCTCGGTCGCGCGCCAGCGCCAGGAGGCGCAGGCGGAGGACGCCGAAGCCGCCCCCGAGAAGACAGAGGCCGAGAAGAAGGGCTTCATCAAGCTATCGGATGGGGACTTCCGGCTGCCGGCGACCGACCTGCTGGAGTACATCCCGCCGCCGGCGCACGACACCGACAAGCAGCAGCTCTACGATATGGCCGAGCGCCTGGAGCAGGCGATGTCCAACTACGGCGTGCGCGGCAAGGTGAAGGAGATCCACATGGGTCCCGTCGTCACCATGTACGAGTTCGCGCCGGCCCCCGGCACGCGCACCGGCAAGATCGCCAACCTGGAGAAGGACCTGGCGATGGCGCTGGAGGCGCAGGCGGTCCGCATCGTGGCGCCCATCCCGGGCAAGGCCGTCGTCGGCGTCGAGGTGCCGAACCTGGCGCGCGAGACGGTCTACCTGAAGGAGATCCTGCAGGACAGCTGCTTCACGGGCGCGCCGTCGAAGCTTCAGGTCGCCCTGGGCAAGGACATCAAGGGGGCGCCGGTCAGCGTGAACCTGGCCAAGATGCCCCACCTGCTGGTGGCCGGCACCACCGGGTCGGGCAAGTCGGTGGCGGTCAACGGGATGATCACCAGCATCCTCTACAACGCCTCCCCGGAAGAGGTCCGCTTCATCATGGTCGACCCCAAGATGCTGGAGCTGTCGATCTACGAGGGGATCCCGCACCTCTTGCTGCCGGTCGTGACCGATCCGAAGAAGGCCAACCTGGCGCTGCGCTGGGCGGTCGACGAGATGGAGCGTCGGTACGAGCTCTTGGCCAAGACCGGCGTGCGCGACATCTCCAGCTACAACGCCCGGCTCGACGCCGAGGCGAACAAGGCCGCGGTGCCGGCGGCGGAGCCGGCCAAGGGGAAGAAGATCCGCGTGGTCGTGGCCGGCCCCGACGGGACCGAGCAGGAGGTTGACCTGGACGCCGACTCGGAGATCACGGTCGCCGACGGGGCGGACGCGAGCGACTCCGGCGGCGTCGTCAGCTACGAGGCGCCCAGCGACGAGGATCTCTCGGACGTGGCGGCCGCCCAGCAGGCGACGCGCGAGAAGGCCGCCGCGGAGCCGCCGGCCACCAAGCTGCCGTACATCGTCATCGTCATCGACGAGTTCGCCGACCTGATGATGGTGGCGCCGAAGGACGTGGAGACCAGCGTGGCGCGCCTGGCGCAGAAGGCGCGCGCCGCGGGGCTGCACCTGATCCTGGCGACGCAGCGACCGTCGGTCGACGTCATCACCGGCCTCATCAAGGCCAACTTCCCCAGCCGCATCGCGCTGCAGGTCGCGTCCCGCATCGACTCGCGCACCATCCTGGATCAGGCGGGCGCCGACACGCTGCTCGGCAACGGCGACATGCTGTTCTCCGACCGTGGCACCAAGCTGCGCCGCGTTCACGGCGCCTTTCTCTCCGACGACGAGGTCCACCGCGTGGTCGACTTCCTGAAGAAGCAGGCCAAGCCGGTCTACGACATGGACATCCTGAAGCCGCGCGAAGAGGACGCCGAGGAGGGCGGCGCGCCGGCCGACAACTTCCACGACGAGCTCTACGATCAGGCCGTGGCGATCGTGTGCGACACGCGGCAGGCGTCGGTCTCGTACATTCAGCGGCGGTTGCAGATCGGCTACAACCGCGCCGCGCGCATGGTCGAGCAGATGGAGCGCGACGGGATCGTCGGCCCGACGAACGGCGCCAAGCCGCGCGACGTGCTGGCCCCCGCCGGCGAGTACCTGAGCGCCGGTGTGTAGGCTAGCATCACCCGGATGCTGACCTCGCTTGTGGTGTGGACGCTGCTGGCGGCCGCGCCGGCCCGCCTGGACACGAACACCGTCGTGGACAAGGTGCAGCGGCGGTACGACGGCGCCGCGGACTTCCGCGCGCGGTTCACGCAGACGCTGACCAGCGCGGCGATGGGGCGCAAGACCAACTCGGCCGGCGCGGTCATGTTCAAGAAGCCAGGCCGCATGCGCTGGGACTACGACAAGCCCGAGAAGGCCACCTACGTCACCGACGGCGGCACGCTCTGGCTCTACGAGCCCGACGATCAGCAGGCCTTCAAGCAGCAGCTGAAGGACTCGCAGCTGCCGGCGGCGCTGGCTTTCCTGACGGGCAAGGGAAAGCTGGCGGCGGAGTTCGACATCACGCCGGTCGACAAGAGCCCCTACGGCGCGCCGGGCGACTACCGCCTGTCGCTGTCACCCAAGGTCGCCGAGCCCCAGGTGAAGAACATCCTGTTCGTCGTCGACCCGCACACCTTCGACGTGCGCGAGAGCGTCATCACCGACGGCCAGGGCAACCTGAACGACCTGACCTTCGCCGACATCAAGACCAACACGAAGATCCCCGAATCCGAATTCCACTTCGCCCCGCCCGCCGGCGTGCGGGTGATCGACACGGCGAAGCTGGGCCGCTAGTCCCCGCTAGTCCGGTCAGGGAGCCCGAAGGAGAGTGCGAGCGTAGCGCGGCTCTGCCGCGCGAAGCGAGGGGGGCGCGGGGGCGGGCGAGCGGCAGCGAGCCACGCCCCCGATTAGACTAAAACCGCATCATCATGGCGCCGCCGGTCATGCCGTGGCCGGCGACCGGTGCCACCATGAACGCCGACGGGGTGCCGGCGGGGCCGCTGCTGGCGGCCGGGGTCTTCTCGCCGCCGAAGATCATCGGCAGGGCGCAGATACCGGCGCCGACCAGGCCGACGGCCGCCACGACCCAGCCGACGTCGGCGATGTTGGCGTCGCGCTGGCCGCGGCTCTGGATGCTGTCGCGGTCGTTCTGCGTCTGGGCCTTGTTGTAGTCACTCTCGGCCTGCAGGTCGAGGATACCGAACGTCGTTCCCAGGACGATGCCGACACCGGCGCCGACCAGGAAGCCGTACATCAGCGTCTTGCGGCCCGACGTCATCTCGCCGCCGAAGCTGCTGCCGCCGCCGCCCTCAGCGGTCTTGGGCGGCGCCTTGGCCAGGTCGACCGCGGTCTCCTCGTTCTCCGAGACGGTGACCGGCTTGCTGACCTGCTTGCCGTTGGCGAAGGCGCCCTCGACGATGTAGTCGCCCTTGGGGACGCTGTAGATGGTGATGGGGGCGGTTCCGAACAGGCGCCCCTCCAGGAAGACCTTCACCTTGTCGGCGGCCGGCGCGTTCACGGTCACGCGGCCCAGCCCTTCGCCGTTCGGCGAGGCGAAGTGGACGTGACCCAGGCTGTCGGTCTTGGGCGCCTCCTGGCTGGTGTCGAGGATCGCCTTCGGCTTCTCGGTGTCGTCCGCCTGAGCGGCCGGCTTCTCATTGGTGACCGGCGCAGCCTCGGTCGTGTCGGTCGCCTGCGGGACGTCGTCGGACGCCGCCTTCTTCTTCTTGGCGGAAGCCGGTGACGCAGCGAGTAACGTCAAACCGGCCGCAATCAAAGCGAAGGCGATTCCTCGCGAGGGTCCCGAGCGGAGAGCTGAACGCGTCATGGGAGAGTCCTGTGGCAGGAGGTGGGGAGAGGCATTTCCCGTTTGAGCCCCGCAGCATACGCCGTTTTCACCAAAATTGATCTGCCGTCACACCGGGCGGTCAGGCCCTGGCCAGGCGCCCCACGAAGGGATTGTCCTCTCGCTCGGCCAGGACGGTGGTCTCGGGGCCGTGCCCAGGGATGACCAGCGTGTCATCGGGGAGAGTCAGGAGGCGCTGGCGGATCGACTGCAGGATGGCCGGCGTCGATCCGCCCGGCAGGTCGGTCCGTCCGATCGACCCGCGGAACAGGGTGTCGCCCGCGAACAGGATCGGGATCTCGCCCGCCTGCTCGAAGAAGAGGCAGATCGACCCCGGGGTGTGTCCGGGCGTGTGCAGCGCGCGCGCCTCGCGCCGGCCGAACGCGACGGCCTCGTCGCCCGCCAGCTCGTGGGTGGGCGGGGGCGGCGGCTGCCAGGGGCGGCCGTCGGGGCGGCGGACCCCGAACAGCTCCGTCTGCATCACGGCGTGGTCGTAGAGCCAGCGGTCGCCCCGGTGCAGCCAGATCTCGGCGCCGGTGCGCGCGGCCACGTCGCCGGTGGCCATCACGTGGTCAAAGTGGGCGTGCGTGTGGACGAGCTTGACCGCGGTCAGCCCGTCGCGGGCCAGCGCGGCCAAGATCTTCTCGGCCTCGTCGCCCGGATCGATCACCAGCGCCTCGGACGTCTCGGGGCAGCTGACGATGGTGCAGTTGCAGCCGAGCGCGCCGACCGGGAAGGTCTGGCGCCTCAGGGATGGCATCGGCGACGTCCCCTAGCGCAGGCGCAACGGGACGCCGCTCACCATCATGACGACGGAGGCGGCGCGGTCGGCCAGGATCTGGTTCGCCTGACCGGCGACGTTGATCAGGCGGCGGTCCGTCACGTTGGCCGGCAGGAAGCCGAGGCCGATCTCGGTCGTCACCACCACCACCGGCGTCGTCGACCGATACAGCCGGTTCGAGAGCGCGTCGACCTCGCCCAGGAGGTCCTGGTCGTTGCTCTTGTCCGTGGCTTCGATCCGCTTCGACAGCCACACCGTGAGGCGATCGAGGACCACCGCGCCGCAGCCGTCCAGCAAGGCCGGATCCAGCGCCGAGGCCAGCTTGTCGGGCGCCTCGATCAGTTTCCAGGTGGTGTCGTGATCACGGCGGTGGCTCGCCAGGCGCCCCTTGAGCTCGTGGTCCCCCTCGATGTGCGACGCCACGTACAGCCAGGGGGGCGGGCCCAGCTCCGACGCGCGCCGGAGCGCGTAGGCCGACTTGCCGGAGCGCAGCCCACCGGTGATGAAGGTGAACATCGTCCAAGCGTACCTTCAGGCGCTCAAGAAGGCGAGCGCGGTCCGCACGAAGTCCGGCCGAGCCTGACCGAAGACGGCGCCGTGGCCGCCGTTCGGGATCACGTACAGCGCCGCGCGCGGCATCGACCGGACCTGCTCGACGAAGATCTCCAGCGGGTAGAGCCGCCTTCGCTTCGCGCCACTCCCGCCGCTATTCGACGATCGCTTCGGGAGCGAGCAGCAGGTACGGCTCCACGACGATCGGCCCGAACTCGTCGCCGCTCTGCCGCAGCCGGATCCCCTGCGCGTCCCCGTAGACCAGCACGGAGGTCCCCGCGCTCGAGTCGTCGACCGGTACCGCCAGCGCGGGCTCGCCCGACGCCGCGGTGACCTCGAACTCGACCTCGCCCTCCGGCCCGATCAGCGGCTCGTACTTGATCCGCCGGACCGGCTTGGGCTCGCCCACCGCATGGAACCGTAGCTCACAGCCGTCCGGGATCTCGGGCTGCGCTTCTACGACCACATCGATGTACCGGCCGGACATCGCCCTTCTAGGTTACCGCAACCCTGGCCTCTCCGGGCGCCTGCCGAGCAGAGCGGCAGTTTTTCGCACGTTACGCCGCCCGCTGGCGGACCGACTCGGGGACGACCGACTCCATGAACAGCCTGCTCCAGTGCTGATCGACGAAGTACTGGGGCGCCGCGGCGCGCGGCGCATGCCGTGGCAGAATGAGGAGGATCAGCGCCGTCGAGAGGATCAGCTCTTCCCCAAGCCGGATCTCGACCACCGGACACTCTTGCGAGCCGCCAGTCTTGCCGCTCGGCGTTTTCCAGATCGCATAGGCAACCCTCGCCTCGTCGCGCCGCCAGCTCCGGACCGTCTCCTTGGGATCCAGCCGGCTGAGCGTCAGCTGGTCGCCGTCGATCTCGAGCAACACGGGCTTTCGTGTGCCGAACAGCGTCCAGAAAAGCCTGTACGTGTTGGGCCACAGCAGGAAGGATCGCCGGGCCGGCGCCGGAGCGCTCGCTCGCATGGTCTCGTCCAGCGCATGATGAAGCTTTTCGAAGAAGGGACGGGGCAGAAGCAGCGCCGGCCGATCCAAGGGCTCGTCCGCGTACAGAAAGTCCGTCGCGGCGTAGCCCTCACCGGCAATCGTGAGAGCGAGGGGGGGCGAACGGAGGAGAAGGATCGTCCCGCGCATTCGGGAGAAGTGGTGGAGCGTCATCTCCACGGCGGGGTCGCGGAGATCGATCTGCAGCCGGTTTTCCCCCGAGCGGAGGTGCAGGACCGTCCCCACGAGCTCGAGCTCGGGCGAGCGCCAGACGCCACCTGGACCGCACGACGGGTGCCAGATCATGATTGAGACTCAGGATATCCCAGATGAGAATCGCCGCATGGGAGACGGGAATGAGAGCCTGGAACTGGCGGGTCGGCATCGCCTGGTGATCGAGCGATCGGGCGAGGGCGACGCGCTCCGGCTGGTCGCACCCGACGGCAGCACGCCAATCGTCATCGAGGTCGCAAATGGCGGCGTCACGTTGCGCATCACCGCTCCCAAAGTGGCACTGGAGGCCAGCGGCGACCTGTCGATCGGCGCCGACCGGCTGGCGCTACATGCGCGGCGCGAGCTGACCGTCTCCTCGGGGGGCGATCTGGCGCTGGTCGCGGCGCACGACATGGAGAGCCGCGCGCAGGCTCACCTGGTCCGCGCCGAGCAGGGGAGCGTCGACGTGAAGGCCAGCGACGACGTCAAGCTGGCCGGCGAGCGCGTGATGGTCAACTGTGACGAGACGGTCGATCGCTACTTCCGCCCGCCAGCCAAACAGTTGAAGGACAAGTGAGACGGCCACACCGCGGCTACCAGACGACCCGGAGCGGCATCTTCTCCAGTTCCGCCTTCGCATAGGGACGCAGCGCCGGGGCGCTCCCCCGCCAGACGATCGAGAGGCGCATCTCATCGGGCTCCACCAGCAGCGTGTGGATCCGAGGTTCCGTCTTATTCATCTTCCCTTTGCGCCCGTCGGTCCAGATCTCCGGAACCTCGCCGGGCAGCTTGAACCGGACGACCTCGCCCAGCGGGCTCAGGTTGTGGAGGGAGCCGTCCTCGTCGCCGCGCAGATACGGAACCTGCAACCCCAGCGAGCCGCCGTTGGTGGCCCGCATACTGAAGCCGGTCGGCACGTCCTTCTGCGCGAGGACGTCCGGCGGGACCCACCCCTTGCGGACTTCGAAGGGCGGTCGATCGGGCGGCTCGTGGTGCGGCACGACGCCGAAGTAGGTCGCGCGGGGGAACCAGGCGTGGCCCAGCCACCCGAGCGACTGCGGCACCGGCATCTCAGGCCACCTCTCCCAGCTACCCGCCGCCAGACGGTCGGGCATCAGGCGGTCCTCGGGATCCTCCAGCCGCGGGAGCACCAGCCCCTCGACCGCCGGCCGTGACAGCTCGACCAGATAGCCCGTGCCCGAAGGATTGCGGGGATAGAAGTAGGGGCTCATGGCGTCGATCCGCGCCCCCGGCGACAGGAAGCGGGAGAACTTCTCGGCCGGATTTCCGTGCTTGGCCTCGGCGGCGCGATCGCGGCCGCCGTACGCCAGAGCGAACGTCAGCGGCATCTTCGTGAACGGCTCGGGGCGTGAGAAGACCGGGCGGCCGGCGGCGTTCAGTGTGGCGCGCCGATCGCCGACGGCGAGCACCAGCTTGCTGTGCGTCCCGACGCGGATCCCCACCCCGATCTCGGGTCTGGCGACCGGCGAGTAGCCGTGACCGCGCACGACGATGTCGGTGAGCGGCTTCCAGTGCATGAGGTCGGTGTCCGCGCCGACCAGCTCCTCCGCCTCGTCTTCGTAGATGACGTCTTCCTGCAACGGCAGCTGAACGTCCGACAAGACGCAGCGGCCGCGCGCATCGATGCGGTATGTGCGCTTGGCCAGGGCGGAGAGAGACGAGCCGCTGTCCGGCAGCGACCCTGAGATCTGGCGGACGGT
>CAZTZM010000111.1:0-9843 GCA_964618005.1 uncultured Myxococcales bacterium | reverse complement strand
GCGCCGTCACACCCGGCCCCGGCCGCGCCCAGCAGCAGCGCGGCGGTCGAGACGAGCCACACGAAGCGAACGGGGGGGCGCATACCCGGAATAGGGCAGCAAGGAGCCGAAACCTTCTCAGCTAACGCTACGCGCGCGCCGCGACGACGCGCGTCTCCTCGACCAGCCCGTCGAGGAAGCGGGCGACGGGCGGCGTGCGCTTGAGCGTGGGCCGCCAGGCGAGGCGCACGTCGATCGCCGGGACGTCGGCCGCCTCGACGGCCAGCTGGCGGCGATCGCCGGGCCGGAGCGCCAGTCCGGGGCAGAGGCCGATGCCCAGCCCCTGGCGCACGTAGGACAGCAACAGCGACACGCTGGGGAGATCGATCGTCGACAGCGGGCGCAGGCGCAGGCGGCCCAGCAGATCGTCGAGGATCCGGCGCCCCTGGCTGCCGGGCCGCAGGCGCAGCAGCGGCTCCTGCCCCAGCCGCGTCCGGATCGGCGCGGCGGGGCGCTTGCCGGCGATGCGCGGGGCGACCCAGTAGAACCGCTGCGCGCAGAGGCGCGTCTCATCCGCGGTCGGCGCGCGATCGGTGCTGATGACCGCCACGTCGACCTGGCCGTCGGCCGCCAGCCGGCCGGCCTCGATCGAGTTGGTGGTCGTGATCTCGAACCGCAGCGGCGCCCCCTCGGCGAACAGGCGGCGCAGCACCGGCAGCAGCAGCGCCTCGCCCAGGTAGTCGCTGGCGGCGATGCGCAGCGTGGTCACGCGCGCGGCGGTCAGCTCGCCCAGCAGCGCCTCCACGGACGAGGCCTCGTCGAACAGGCGGGTCAGGCCGCCCAGCAGCGCCTCGCCGGCGGCGCTGGGGCGGATGCCACGGCCGACCTTCTCGAACAGCGCCACGCCGAACCGGGCCTCGATCCGGCGGATCTGCTGCGACACGGCCGAGGCGGTCTTGTGCAGGCGGCGGGCGGCTTCGCCCACCGAGCCGGTCTGCGCCACCACCAACGCGTCGTGAAAGGCCGGGATCAGGGCGGGATCCATCGTTAAGTTATACTTAACGGACGGGGCGGCGCTTGTCACTGGACGGCGCGGGCGCTTCGGGGCCAAGGTTGGGTCCATGTCGAAGCCGCGCACGATGTTCGAGAAGATCTGGGCGTCGCACCTGGTGCGTCCCCCGACCGCCGAGACCCCGGCCATTCTCTACGTCGACCTGCACCTGGTCCACGAGGTGACCTCGCCGCAGGCCTTCACCTGGCTGCGCGAGCGCGGCCTCAAGGTCCGGCGCCCCGAGCGCACGGTGGCCACCATGGATCACTCGACGCCGACCACCCCGCGCGGCAAGGACGGGAAGATCCCGGTGCTGGACAACGCGGCGGCGATGCAGATCGCGGCGCTGGAGAAGAACTGCGCCGACTTCGGCATCGAGCTGCACAAGCTGGGGAGCGAGGGGCAGGGGATCGTGCACGTCATCGGGCCGGAGCTGGGGGTGACCCAGCCGGGCGAGGTGATCGTGTGCGGCGACAGCCACACCAGCACGCACGGCGCGTTCGGCGCGCTGGCGTTCGGGATCGGGACCAGCGAGGTCTCGCACGTGCTCGCGACGCAGAGCCTGCTGCAGCAGCCGCCCAAGACGCTGGCGGTGACCGTCGAGGGGACGCTGCGGCCGGGCGTGACCGCCAAGGACATCGTGCTGGCGGTGATCGCGCGCCTGGGCATCGGCGGCGGCACCGGCCACGTCATCGAGTACCGCGGCTCCGCCATCCGCGCCCTGTCGATGGAGGAGCGCATGACCGTCTGCAACATGTCGATCGAGGCCGGCGCGCGCGCCGGCATGATCGCCCCCGACGAGACGACGTTTGCGTACTTGAAGGACCGCCCGCGCGCGCCGAAGGGGGCGGCCTGGGACAAGGCCGTGGCGGCCTGGCGGCAGCTGCCGTCGGATCCGGGCGCCACGTTCGACCGTGAGGAGATCTTCGACGCGGCCCAGCTGGAGCCCATGATCACCTACGGGACCAACCCGGGGATGGGGATCCCGATCGGCGCCGACATCCCGGCGGCCCACAGCGCCAGCGACGCCAAGGCGCTGGCCTACATGGGGCTCACCGACGACAAGCGCCTGCTGGGCCACAAGATCGACGTGGTGTTCATCGGCAGCTGCACGAACTCGCGCATCTCGGATCTCCGCGCGGCGGCCAGCGTGTTCAAGGGCCGCAAGGTGGCGGCCGGCGTGCGCGCGCTGGTGGTGCCGGGGTCGCAGCGGATCAAGAAAGAGGCCGAGGCCGAGGGGCTGGACAAGATCTTCCTCGAGGCCGGCGCCGAGTGGCGCGAGGCGGGCTGCTCGATGTGCATCGCCATGAACGGCGACCAGCTCAAGCCGGGGCAGTACGCCGTCTCGACGAGCAACCGCAACTTCGAGGGGCGGCAGGGGGCCGGCAGCCGGACGTTCCTGGCCAGCCCGCTCACCGCCGCCGCCGCCGCCGTCACCGGCCGCGTCACCGACGCCCGCGAGCTGGTCTAAGGAAAGGATCGCAGATGGAACCGCTCAAGACCATCGTTTCCAAGACCGTCGTTCTCCCGATCGAGAACGTCGACACCGATCAGATCATCCCGGCGCGCTTCCTGAAGGCGACCAGCAAGGTCGGCCTGGGCTCGAAGCTGTTCGCCGACTGGCGCTTCGACGGTGAGGGCAAGCCCAAGCCCGACTTCGTCCTCAACCGCCCCGAGGCGGCCGGCGCGGCCGTCCTGATCGCGGGCGACAACTTCGGCTGCGGGTCGTCGCGCGAGCACGCCCCCTGGGCGCTGCACGACTACGGCTTCCGCGCCGTGGTCAGCACGTCGATCGCCGACATCTTTCGAAACAATTCGTTGAAGAACGGCCTGGTGCCGGTGGTGGTCGACCCGGCCGCCCACGCCAAGCTGCTGGCGGCGTCGGGCGCCAGCGTCACGATCTCGGTCGAAGACAAGACCCTGACGCTGCCCGACGGCAGCAAGGTGCCGTTCCCCATCGATCCCTTCGCCCGATATTGCCTGCTGAACGGCGTTGACGAGCTGGAATTCCTGCTCTCCCAGGGCGACGCCATCGCGGCCTTCGAGGCCCGCCGATCCGCGTGAACGGAGCTCGGCTTTGCCGAGCGGAGTTCGTCGCGGGAGGGCTCGGGAAACCCTCTTAGGGTTCCCGATTTGACCGGCTGAGCTGAACTCGAAAATAAGAGCTTTCCCTAGATTGATCCCCCCGCGCGGGCGGAGATATCATCAGAGATGACGGAGGCTCGGCGCATGGAGAAGATCCGCGTGGACCTGGGATCGGCGACGGTGCAGATGGTGCAATTGAAGGAGCGGCACGGGGAGCTGGAGCGGCGGCTGGCGGAGCTGGAGCGGCACCTCTCGCTCACCCCCGACGAGCAGATCGAGCGCATTCGGCTGAAGAAAGAGAAGCTGCGCACGAAGGACGAGCTGCAACGCCTGAGCGCGGTCCGCGCGCCGTAGATCGGTTCAAGACGTTCGGTCAAAGGCGTGGACGAGACGGCTGAGCACGCCGCTTACATCGAGCGGGTGCGGCGGTCGGGCATCCGCGTCGATCGGGAGGGGCGCTTCATTCACGAGGGCGCGGAGGTCACCCATGAGGGGCTCAAGCGCGCGCTCTTCCGGTGGCTCGATCGGCTGCCGCCGCCCGACGAGCGCTTCGTCCTGCGCCTGGACGAGCGGCGCTTTGCCTATCTGGACGTCGACGACACGCCGCTGGTGGCGCGTGCCGCGCGCGTCGATCCGGCGGGGACGATCTGGCTGGCGCTCTCCGACGGCAGCGAGGAGACGCTGGACCCGGCGACGTTGACGGCCGACGCCGCCGGCATCCTGCGCGCGCGCGTGCGCGGCGGCCGGCTGCCGGCCCGCCTGACCACCTCCGCGGTGGCCGCGCTCGGCGATCGGCTCACGGAAACGTCCGACGGGCGCCCGGCGTTGCGCGTGGACGACCGGCTGATTCCGCTTCCGGCACCACCGGCAGGCTGACGATGAAGCGGGCGCCGCCCAGCGGGCTGGGCGCCGCGCCGGCCCGCACGTCGCCGCCGTGGTCGAGGATGATCTTGCGCACGATGGCCAGGCCCAACCCGGTTCCGTGCTCCTTGGTCGTGACGTACGGGTCGAAGATCCGCTCGCGCTGCTCGGCCGCCACGCCCGGGCCGTTGTCGTCGACGAAGATGCAGGCGGTGCTCTGGCCGTCCTTGACCTCCTCGGCCACCTCGATGCGGACCGCCGGCTCGCGGTGGGCGGCCTCGGCCGCCTGGACGGCGTTCTCCACCAGGTTGGCGAGCACCCGCCGCAGCAACATGCGATCGCACAACGCCCACACCGGCGCCGTCCGGTCGACGTGCAGCGAGCCCTGCCACTCGGGGTGCGCGCGCCAGAAGTCGTCCACGACCTGCCCCAGATCGACCGGCACCGGCTCGACTTTGGGCAGCTTGGCGAAGGCCGAGAAGTCGTCGACCATCCGCCGGATCCCGCCGACCTCTTCGTTCAGGATCTCCTGCGCCGTGGCCAGCAGGCGCTCGTAGCCGGGGTCGCCGCCGCGGTACTTGGAGGCCAGCTCCTGAACGGCCAGCTGGATCGGCGTCAGCGGGTTCTTGATCTCGTGCGCCAGCCGCCGCGCCACTTCTTGCCAGGCCGACAGCTTCTGCATGTAGCTGAGGCGCTCGCGCGCGTCGGCCAGCTCGGCGACCATGCGATCGAACGCGCGCCCGAGGTCGTCCAGCTCGTCCGATCCGCGCGGCACCACGCGCACGGTCAGGTCGCCTTCGCCGACCCGGCGGGCCGCGTCGCTGAGCGTGGCCACCCGGCCGGTGGCGCGCCGGGCGATGAACAGCCCCAGCCCGGCCGCGATGATCAGCACGCCGACCAGCGCGATCCCCAGGCCGTGGAAGATCTTCGGCAACACGACCGGCAGCAGCCGATCCAGCTCGCGCTCCTCTTCCATCGCCGCCCGGAGCGCCAGGAAGTTCGCATAGATCTCGCGCGGGATCCCGAACGTCAGCTCCAGCAGGCGCGGGTCGCCGGCCGCGGCCGGCAGCGCCACCAGGTTGGGCGGCGCCTCGCGGGACTGCGCGATCTCGCTGGCCGGCGCCGACCACTCGTCGATCACGCGGGCGCCCGACAGGATGCGCGCCCGCAAGAGGTCCGGGACCTCGGCCAGCTCGCTGGCGCTGCTGACGGGGGCGCTGGCGATCTCGTTGGCGCGGACCCGGAAGCTGTCTTTCATCTTCTCGAAGTACACCTTGTAGACGTCGACGGCGCCGCCCAGCGACTGCCGGACCGCCTCCTGGTGCTGGTCGGTGATGACGTCGATGCGGCTGATCGTGACCGACATCAGGTAGGCGGCGGCGCCCAGCGGCAGCGACGCGACCACGAACAGCGCGAGCAGGATCTTCCACTCGAAGCGGCCGGGCATGCGCAGGATCTTCATGGGTGCTGTCTCCCTGTCGGCGGAGGCGGCGGCGCCGCCGAGAACGCGAACGGCTGCGAGACGAAGCGGACCTGGCGCTCGCTCTCCTCGATGCGCGGGTTGACGAAGATGCTGACGAACGAGCCGAAGAAGCTGTCGCCGGCGCCCAGGCGGCGCTGGCCGCGTACGGGCTGCACCAGCCAGCGGCGCACCTCGATCAGCAGGTCTTCGGAGATCGGGTTGACGTCGCCGCGGACAGCCAGCAGGTAGCGCTGGCCGGGTTGCATTCGCTTCTCGTCCAGGACCGGCGCGTCGACCAGCACGGCGGCGCGCCAGATCGCCTCGTCGGCGGTGCGCACCACGAAGCGCCGCTCGGTCCCCATCCCGTCGGAGGTGCGGACGCTGAACTTCTCGTCCCAGATGTCGTAGACAATCTCGGCGCGCTGGACGAACAGCGCGATCGCCTCGCCGGTGGCCGCGTCTTCCAGCGCCGCGCGGATCAGGATGCGGGTCGCGAACCCGGAGGTCAGGCGCTGGCGCTCGGCGTCCGTGAACAGGTCCTGGAGCCCGACCGAGACGGTGACGGCGTGGTCCTTGAGGGCGATTCCCACCTGTCGCACCGGCAGCGGATCGGCCGCGCGCGCGCGCCGCGCCGCCCCCGCCAGCGCGCTGGCGAGGATGATCGCGGCGAGGAGGCGGCGGCCGGACATCAGAACGAGCTGCGGCTGAGGATGTTCGCGATCGAGATCGTGAAGACGCCGACGTAGGTGTCGAGCCGCAACCCCACGTCGCCGGTCAGCGCGATCGGGAGCGAGCTCCAGCCGACCGGCCCGGGTGGCACGAAGTCGCCGTTGCTCGCCATGCCCAGGAGACCGGCGGCCACGAACGCGTCGCCGCCGTAGACCACGCCGTGGTGGCGCCAGATCGGGATGGCGTACTCGAGCAGCACGCGCCCCGCGTAGTTGTCATAGCGATGGCCGGCGATCGACGTGCCGAGCAGGCCGGGCGCCGGCTGGGTCGAGAAGTTGATCCCCAGCGCGCGCCGCGGGAGCAGCAGGTCGAGGTCGCCGATGAAGAAGCGATCGAAGTAGGCGGCGTTGCCGGCGATCGCGCCGGCGAACACGTGCAGCCCCAGCGCGTGTCCGTGCGGCATCTTCCAGTAGAACGAGCTGTCGAACACCGTCTTGACGAAGTCGTAGCTGGAGCCGAGCACCGAGGTGCCGCCCTCGACGGACAGCGCCAGGCGCATCCCGGAGCGGGGCAGGATCGGATCGGAGCGGCTGTCGTAGTCCAGCCCGGCGGTCACGGTGCCGACGCGGCTGATCCCCTTGTCGACCATGTAGTCGATGTTGGCGGCCTGACCGTTGGGGGGCAGCCACGTCGACAGCTCTTCTTCGCGGAAGGCCACGGTGGCGTGCAGGCCGAACGGCAGCATCTTGCCGGCGGTGAGCACGCCGCCGGCGCGCCGCACCCGGTTCGCGATGAAGCGCCCCGGGTCGGCGTCGTCATCCGAGCCCGAGGTTCGATAGAACTCGCTGCCGCCGCTGTAGAGGCCGGTGACCGAGAGCGCCAGGCCGTTGGGCCCGCCCAGCGGCGGCGCGCCGACGTGTAGCCGCAGCCCCAGTCCCGCCTCGGCGTCGGGCACCAGCGGCTTGGTCGACAGGACGAACCCGGCGCCGACGCTGATCCCGCGGCCGAGGAAGTTCGTCTCCGAGACGTCGGCACCACCCCAGAACAGCGTCGCCTGGCTGGTGGCGGGGAACAGCTCGTTGATGACCAGCGTGCCGCGCTCCTCGACCTCGACGACCAGCACGGCGCCGCCGCGCTTGGAGCCGCGCGCGACCGACAGCCGCACGTCGAAGAAGTAGCCCATCGAGAGCAGGCGGTAGCGCGCCGTCTCGACGCGCGGATCGGACGCATCGACGCTGGAGCCAGGCCCGAGGCCCAGCACCGCCAGCTCGCCGACGATCAGCGATCGCTCGGTCTTGCGGTTGCCGGTGACCCGGACCTCCTCGATCACATAGCGGGGACCAAAACGCGGGTCGTGAAACGCGGCGTCGTCCGCGTCGTCGGTGTCGGCCGCGGCGTCGGCCGGGTCGCTGGCGTTTTCAGGTTGGGTAGCGGCCTTCGCGCGCGCGCCGGTCAACAGGATGACGACGGCGAGAAGGCGCACGCCGGCTCGGGCGAGCATGCCGCAGCATAACCCGGAGCCGGGCGCCGGGGACGTGAGCAATCGCGCGTGGTTAGCCTCGGAGGTGGCTGGAGCCTCGCGCCAGCTTGAGGTCGGAGAGCGAGTCGTAGGTCCGCACCTGCTCGGGCAGGATCTCCCGGGCGACGAGCCGTCGGGTATCCCGGTCGAGCTTGCACACGTCGTCCAGATAGTGCTTCAGGCCGCGGTCCTCGCGCTCTTCCAGCGCCGAGATTGCGTCGTCGCCGATGACCGGCAGGTCAATCACGGACGAGCTCTGGTCGTTGCCGCGCGGGTCGCCGCCCAGGTCGCGGATCCGCTGTTCCAGCGTCGTGATCCGGCGCTCATGCGAGGCCAGGCAGGCCCGCAACTCCTCGCCGTCGGGCGCGTCTTCGAACCGCGGGAGCGCGCGGCGGTAACTCTCGGCCGCCGCTACCTCGTCACGCAGGAACCCGATCAGTGTCCGAACGCTCGCTTCCCCCGCCATCCTCGGCCCGCCACCCTTCGCTTCTACCGAATCTGGTCATTGGACGCTTCCGGTGAAGAGGTGATCCCGTTCACCAGCTCGAGTAAGCGTTCCCCATACAGCTCCAGTTTTTTGGGACCGATGCCCGGGATGCCGAGCAACGCCTCGCTGGACCGCGGGCGCTCCTCCGCCAGCCGCATCAAGGTCGCGTCGTTGAAGACGACGTACGCCGGGACGCCGCGTGCGGCCGCCAGCGCCTTGCGCAAGCCCTTGAGCCGCGCGAACAGCTCGATGGTGTCGGCCGACGGGCCGTCGCCCGAAGAGTCCCACCGGCCGGCCTCGGAAGCGGGATCACGCGTCGTGGTCACGGGACGGCGCGGCGCCCGCCGCGCCGTCCGAGCCTCGCTCAGCGGATCCAGGCCGCCGCACCGATCGCACGACGAGCCGCAGGCCTCGATCTCCTCACCCAGGTGGCGGACCACCAGCCGGTGGCGGCAGTCACGCGCCGCCGCGAAGGCGAACATCTCGCGGATCTGGCCGCGCTGCCGGGCCGCCGCGGCGGGATCGATCTCCTCCCCGGGCCGATCGCCGAACCGCTCGAACGCGATGACGTCGGCCCACGAATAGAACAGGATGCAGTCGCTCGGCAGGCCGTCGCGGCCGGCGCGCCCGATCTCCTGGTAATAGCTCTCGATCGAGCGCGGCATGTCGCGGTGAATGACATAGCGGACGTTCGACTTGTCGATCCCCATCCCGAAGGCGACCGTCGCCACCACCACGTCGATCTCGTCGCGGCTGAACGCCTCCTGCACCCGCGACCGCTCCCCTGGGTCCATCCCGGCGTGATAGGCGGCCGCCGAGATCCCCTGATCGCGCAGGAACGCCGCCAGCGACTCGCAGCTCTTGCGGGCCAGCGCGTAGACGATGCCGCTCTGCCCGCGCCGCGCCTGCACCAGGGCGGCGATCGCCGCGCGCACCCCCTTGCCACCGGCGCTCGCCTCGCCGCCGTGCTCCCCCTTGCGGTAGATCGAGATGCGCAGGTTCGGGCGGAAAAAGCGCCCGCGGAAGCAGGCCGGATCGATCATGGCCAGCTGGCTGATGATGTCGGCGGTCACGGCGTGGGTCGCCGTGGCGGTCAGCGCCAGCACCGGCACGCCCCCGAACTTTCGCTTCAGCCCGGTCAGGTTCCGGTAGGCCGGGCGGAAGTCGTGCCCCCAGTGGCTGATGCAGTGGGCCTCGTCGACCGCGATGAGGCGCAGATCCAGCCCGGCCAGCACGCGGCCGACCGACGCCTCGATCCCTTCCGGCGCCGCGTAGCAGAGCTCGTAGTTCCCGGCCGCCAGCGCCCGCACCCGCCGCTGGCGCTCCTCCGGCGGCAGCGAGGCGGACAGGTAGGTCGCGCGCAGCCCGACCTCGGTCATGGCGTCGACCTGGTCCTTCATCAGGGCGATCAGCGGCGAGACGACCAGGGTCGTTCCGCCCAGCACCCGCGCCGGGATCTGGTAGGTCAGCGACTTGCCGGCGCCGGTCGGCATGATCCCGACGCAGTCGCGCCCCGCCAGCAGCGTCTCGATGATCTCCTGCTGTCCGGCGCGGAACGACGGGTAGCCGAACACGTCCCGCAGCACCTCGACCGGTTTGAGGCTGGTCGTGGCCGGAACGGACAGGGCGCGCGCCACGGCGCTCAGCAGCGCGACCGCGGCCGGGGTGAACGCCGCAGGATGACGCCGGAAGGCGCACCGCAGTTCGGCCAGGGCGCCGCCGCGGGCGGT
>CAZTZM010000110.1:0-5533 GCA_964618005.1 uncultured Myxococcales bacterium | reverse complement strand
CCGCCGCCGAGAAGCCGGTGGCCGAGAGGCCCGCGAAAGCGGAAAAGCCCGTTGCGACCGAGCAGGACCACGCCGGGAAGCGCCGGCGCAAGCGCGGCGCCGAGGCAGAGAGCGCCAGCGCGGGCGACAAGCCGGCTGCCGAGAAGCCGGCCGCCGAAAAACCGCCCGCCGACAAGCCGGTCGCCGACAAGCCGGCGAGCGACGAGAAGCCGGCGCCCGCTCAGGTCGACGAGAAGAGCTCGGCCGCCGAGATCGCCGCCGCCGCTGTGCTCGCGTCGCCCCCGACCCTCAAGGTCACCTCCACGCCGGCTGGCGCCCTGGTCCTCATCGACGGCAAGGAGGCGGGAACGACGCCGCTCGTGAGCCACGACGTCGATCCCGACGCGCCCCACACCGTCACCATCAAGAAAGACGGCTACGACGCGAACGAGCGGATGGTGAGCAACCTCGACTGGTCGCCGGCGCGGGGCAAGAACCCGCAGACGCTGAAGGTCAACGCCAAGCTGCACCGCGCGGCCGCCGCCGCGCCGGCCGCCGCGCCCAAGGACAACGCCGCCCAGCCCGCCGACGACCCGGGCGGGCCGTATATCAAGGAAATCAAACCGGACTCGCCGTGATGCGGGCGACGCCCGCCCAGCGCCGGATCGGACTGCTCGCGATCGCGACGCTGGCGCTCGGCTGCCGCGGCCGCGAACCCGCCGCCGCGCCGGCGGCCGCCGCGACCGCTGAAAGGGCGGCCCCGCCGGCGCGCAAGTTCCATCGGATCGACGTCCACACGCACATCTCACCTGACGGCGTGGGGAACGCCGTGCGGCTGATGAACGAGTGGGGGATCGACGGCATGGTGAACCTGTCGGGGATGTACCCCGGCCCACCGAACCACCCGCTGGAGCGCCAGCTGGCGGCCGCGGCCGGGAGCGGCGGCCGCGTCGCCGTGTTCACCACCCCGGACTTCAAGCTGGTGCGCACCCGCCGCGACTACGGCAAGGCGATGGCCGACCAGCTCAGCGAGGCGCGGCGCCTGGGCGCCATCGGCCTGAAGATCACCAAGGGGCTGGGGCTCGGCTACCCGGCGCCCGACGGCGTCCACCTGCTGGCCGTCGACGATCACGGCCTGGACGCCATGTTCGACCGAGCCGGCGAGCTGGGGATGCCGGTGGCGATCCACTGCGGCGACCCCAAGGCCTTCTGGAAGCCGGCCACGCCCGACAACGAGCGCTGGGACGAGCTGCAGGCGCACCCGGAGTGGTCCTTCTCCGGCGGCGGCGTCCCGTCCTGGCAGGCGCTGTACGACGCGTTCGAGCGGCGCGTGGCCCGCCACCCCAAGACGACGTTCATCGCCGTCCACTTCGGCGACGACCCCGAGGATCCCGACAACGTCGCGCGCATGCTGGACCGCTACCCGAACTTCTACCTGGACACGGCGGCGCGGGTCCCCGAGATCGGCCGCCAGCCGCAGGACAAGATGCGGCGCTTCTTCATCAAGTACCAGGACCGCATCCTGTTCGGGACCGACACGGGGATCGGCGAGGAGCAGGACCAGATGATGTACGGCTCGAACGGCGCCCAGCCGCCGACCCGAGCCGACGAGGTGCGCTTCTTCACGGAAACCTGGCGCTACTTCGAGACCCCGGACCGCCAATTCGAGAGCCCCACCCCCATCCAGGGACGCTGGAAGATCGACGGTGTGGGGCTGCCGGACGCCGTGCTGCGCAAGGTCTACTTCGACAACGCCGTCCGGATCCTCCGCTGGCGCCCTTCCGGCGCTTGACTCACGAGGCGCGCTCCTCATAATGAGCGCCTCTCACATTCCGGAGTAGCTCAGTGGCAGAGCAGGCGGCTGTTAACCGCCGGGTCGGGGGTTCGAAACCCTCCTCCGGAGCAAGTCCCTCCCGTCGGATCCTCGGATGCTTCCGATGCCGGCCAGGATGAGGTCGACGCCGGCCAGGATGTGCGCGCGGTCGTCGTGGTCGCGCAGCTGAGGGCTTCCTCGGGGAGCCAGACGTCGTCATTGGCGATGACTTGCTTGGCTTGGCCAAGGTTTGAGCTGCCGACGCTACGTCTCTATCCGTCGCCCTTCATAGCGTCGATGAACGCGCGCAGTGCAGGCGTGACCTGGCGGCGACTCGGATAGTAGAGGTGAAACCCTGGAAAGCTTGGGCACCAGTCATCGAGCACGCTTTCGAGAGCACCGCTGGCGAGATGTCGTGCAACCTGCGCCTCGAACGCGAAGCTGATCACCTCGCCGGTCAACACCGCCAGCTCGGCGATTCGCGGGTCGTCCTCGAACAGCGCGCCGGTCACCGCGATCTGGCGCTCGCGGCCGCCCTTCTCCAGCTCCCACCGGTACGCCTCGCCCCCCGACCTGGAGTGCACGACGCATCGGTGCGTGAGCAGGTCCTTCGGCTGCCGAGGGCGCCCGTGGCGAGAGAAGTAACTGGGCGTCCCGACGACCACCAGCCGCTGGCGTCCGCCTATCTGAACCGCGACCATGTCGCGCACGACCTGCTCACCGAGGCGGATGCCCGCGTCGAAGCGCTCCGCGACGATGTCTACCAGACGGTCGTCGCTCACCAACTCGAGCACCACGTCCGGGTAGTTGGACAGAAAGGTCTCAAGCCTCGGCGCAATGACGATCTCCGAGGCCGCCTTCGAGGTGCTGATGCGAACCCGTCCAGCGGGCTTCCCGTCCGCCCGGTTGGCAATGGTCTCCGTGACGGCGGCATCGAGCTCGCGCAAGGTCGGGGCGAGACGCGCGAGCAGCTTCTCACCCACCGCCGTGAGCCCGACGCTCCGGGTGGTGCGATGAAGCAGCGGCACCCCAAGCTCCTCTTCGAGGCCGCGGATCGTCTGGCTAAGCGCCGATGGTGTTATCCCGAGATGCGCCGCGGCCCGCACGAAGCTTCCACGCTCAACGATCGTGGCGAAGGCCGCGAGCGACTCGAAGGTGCGTCGATGCATTATGTAGCCAGGCTACTGAGTCCTTGAAGAAAGTGAAGCATGGTTCCGCATCCGCCTCGGCCGCAGATTGTGACCATGGAAAGCAAAAAGGTCTGGTTCATAACGGGCGCCGGCCGCGGTATGGGGGTCGCTATAGCCAAGGCTGCGCTGGCGGCGGGGCATGCGGTCGTGGCCACCGGCCGGAATACGGTCCGCCTGTCCGAGACGCTGGGAACGTCTGGCAGTCTCCTGATGGTCAAGCTCGACATCACACAGATGGGTGAAGCTCGGACCGCGGTACGGGCCGCCGGCGACAAATTTGGCCGCATCGACGTGCTCGTCAACAACGCTGCCAACTTTTCACGCCGGCTACTTCGAGGAGCTGGCACCAGAGCAGTTCGACCAGCAGCTGGCGACAAGCCTCGTGGGCCCGATGAACGTCACCCGCGCTGTCCTGCCGGTCATGCGAAAGCAGCGCTCGGGGCACGTCATATCGATCTCCTCGACCGCGGGCCTGGTCGGCTTCGAGTTCTGCAGCGCCTACGCCGCCTCGAAGTTCGGCCTGGAGGGCTGGATGGAGTCGCTGGCGGCCGAGGTCGCGCCGTTCGGAATCAACACGACCATCGTAAACCCAGGGTTCTTTCGCACCGAGCTCCTGACGGAGCAATCAACGACCTACGCGGAGCTGGCCATCGAGGACTATGCCGACGGCAGAGCGAAGCAGCTCGAGTTCTGGAAGGGGCAAAACGGCAAGCAGGGCGGCGACCCCGCTAAGTTGGCCCGGGCGCTGGTGACCATCGCCGACCAGAAGCAGCCCCCGCTGCGTTTCATCGCTGGCGCCGATGCTGTCGCCGCCGCAGAGCAGGTGGTCACCACTCTTCAGCAGCAGGCCAACGCCTTCCGCGAGCTGTCGACCTCGCTGGCGTTCGATGATGCCGGCAAGAGGGGGACCTCATGAAGAACGAACGAGCAGGTGGCTCGAACACATCATCGGGTGCTTCCGATGCCGGCCAGGATGAGGTCGACGCCGGCCAGCGCGGAGGCAGAGTTGAACCGCGCGCGTTTGGGGACGCCGAGCGCCTGGAGCTCTCCGCGGACGCGCTCGAAGATCTGCAGGATCGCGGACTGCCACGGCTCGCGTGAGAGCTGCGTGCCCACCCACGGGTGCGCGTCGATCGCGTCGAACACGCCCAGCGTGATGGCGCGGATCGCCTCGCGCCCCCTTCGGGCTGGTCGAGTTCTTCACGTCAGCTCGAATCGCCTGGCAAGCCCGTCGAGGAGCGCCTCGAGACCGATGTCGAAGTGGCGGTCCTCGGTCATGAAGCCGGCGTTCTTCACCAGCGCATCGGCCGGATCGTCGTCGCCGATCATGGCGCGCAGCTGCGGGTAGCTCCCCTCGTCGAGGTAGCGGTTCATCGCCTCGCTCAGCGCCTTGGCGGTCTTGCGATCGAACCGGGCCTGGCTGCGCTGTCGCGTCACCGAGGCGCAGTGGCCGAACACGTAGTCGTCGACGATCGACAGGATCTCGAGCTTCTGCCCCAGCGCCAGGTCGAGGCTCGCCACCGCCTGCAGCGACTGCTCGATGTGGCGCAGCGCGTTCGGCCCCACGCGCAGGCCGGTGTGCGCGCGCAGCGCCCAGGGGTGGCGCAAGTAGGTGGCGCGGGTCTTGGCCGCCAGCTTGCTGACCGCGGGGCGCCAGGCCTTCGGCAGCGGCTCGCAGGCGTCGACGGTCTCGCCCATCAGCGCGTCCTCGACCAGCGCCAGCAGGTCGTCCTTGGTGCGCAGGTAGTGGTAGAGCGTCATCGTCCCGGCGCCGAGCGCCTCGGCGACCCGGCGCATCGACAGCGCCTCGAGGCCCTCGGCGTCCGCGATCTCCAGCGCCGTCCGGGCGAGCTGCGCGCGCGTGAACCGCGGCTTGCGAGAAGCGGGCGCGGCGACCGCCCAGATCGGGGCCTTTGACATTCGTACAGTGTACTGCTAACCAATTCGTATGGTGTACGATTATGACGTGGTCCTCGCGGGGGCCGGACCGGTCGGTCTCTTCCTTGCCTGCGAGCTGAGGCTCGCCAAGCTCTCGGTGCTGGTGCTCGAACAGGCGGCGGACCCGCGCTCGCCGCTGAAGCGGCTCCCGTTCGGAATGCGCGGGCTCTGGGGCCCGAGCGTCGAAGCCTTTTACCGGCGTGGCCTGCTGGACCAGATCGCGTCGCAGCCGGGGGCCAGCGGTGGTCCGGGCCAGCCGGCGCCCGGTTCGATGGCGCCCGGCGCCCAGCGCCGCGGGCCGGCCGGCCACTTCGCGGGCATCCAGTTCGACCACGCCAACATCGATTCGTCGCGCTGGACGTACCGACTCCCGGGCCCGGCCGACACCCAGCTGGGGGCCGAGATGGAGCACCTGGAGCGTGTCCTGGCCGCGCACGCTCTCTCCGCCGGTGTCGAGGTCCGGCGCGGTCAGGGCGTCGACGGCTTCGAGGCAGGGGCCGATGGGGTCACCGTCGGCAGTGGTGCCCAGCGCTTCCGCGCGCGCTGGCTGGTGGGGTGCGACGGCGGCCGCAGCACGGTGCGCAAGCAAGGCGGCTTCGAGTTCGTCGGGACA
>CAZTZM010000109.1:0-2282 GCA_964618005.1 uncultured Myxococcales bacterium | reverse complement strand
AGCACGCGCCCCGCGCCGAGCATACGCCGCGCGCCGAGCACGCGCCCCGCCCGCGGCCGCCTCACGCGCCCCGCCCGCGGCCGCCGCACCCGCACGGGGGCGGACACAAACCCTTCCAGGGCAAGCGCCGCAAGGGGTGAGATGGCGATCCTGCTCAGCGCGCACGGGCTCTCGGCGGCGTTCGGTGCGCGGGCGCTGTTCGAGGGGGTGAGCTTCACGGTCGAGGAGGGCGATCGCATCGGCCTCATCGGGCCGAACGGCGCCGGAAAGTCGACGCTGCTCAGCCTCCTGGCGGGCGTTCGGTCGCCCGACGAGGGCCACGTCTCGCGCCGGCGCGGCCTGCGCGTCGCGCTGCTGGAGCAGGTGCCGCGCTTCGCCGACGGCCTCACGATCGGCGCCGCGATCGAGGCGGGGGCGGCCGACGGGCACCCGCCCGAGGTCGCGTCGGAGATCGTTCCCGAGATCCTGTCCAAGCTGTCGCTCACCGGCCGCGGCGCCGAGGCGGGCGCGGGGATCGGCCCCGAGACGCCGATCGCGTCGCTCTCCGGCGGCTGGAAGAAGCGGGTGGCGCTGGGGCGCGAGCTGGCGCGGCGGCCCGACCTGCTGCTGCTCGACGAGCCGACCAACCATCTGGACGTCGAGGCCATCGCCTGGCTGGAGGAGCTGCTGGCCCGCCCCGACGGCCCGGCGACGATCACGGTCACGCACGACCGGCTGTTCTTGCAGCGGGCGGCCACCCGCATCCTGGAGCTGGACCGCCGCAACGCCGGCGGCCTCCTGGCGGTGGCCGGCGACTACGCCGACTACACGCGCCTCAAGGCCGAGACCATGCACGCGCAGGAGCGGCGCGAGGTGGTCCTGCGCAACACCCTGCGCCGCGAGACCGAGTGGCTACGTCGCGGCGCCGCCGCCCGGACCACCAAGCAGCAGGCCCGCATCGCCCGCGCCGAGACGCTGGCCGACGACGTCAAGGAGCTGGGGACCCGCAACCAGACCCGGACCGTGTCGCTGGACTTCGCCGCCGCCGAACGTCGTCCGCGCCGGCTGGTGGAGGCGCGCGCGATCGGGAAGCGCTACGGCGAGCGCCCCATCTTCGCCGGCGTCGACCTCTTCCTGGGACCGGGCACGCGGGTCGGGCTGCTGGGGCCGAACGGGTGCGGCAAGTCGACGCTGATTCGCGTGCTGCTCGGTGAAGAGCCGCCGTCGGAGGGGACGGTGGTGCGGGCCGACGGGCTGCAGGTGACCTATTTCCAGCAGAACCGCGAGGCGCTCGATCCCGCGCGGACGGTGGCCGACACCGTCTGCCCGGACGGCGACTTCGTCTCGTTCCGCGGCACGCGCGTACACGTCCGCGGTTACCTGGAGCGTTTTCTCTTCAGGCCGGATCAGGCCGACATGCCGGTCGGGCAGCTCTCGGGCGGCGAGCAGAGCCGGCTGCTGCTGGCCGATCTGATGCTGCGCGAGGCGCAGCTGCTGGTGCTCGACGAGCCGACCAACGACCTCGATCTGGCCACCCTGGCGGTGCTGGAAGAGTCGCTGACCGGCTTCGACGGCGCGGTCCTGCTGGTCACGCACGATCGCTACTTCCTCGATCAGGTGGCGACGACGATCCTGGCGTTCACCCCCACCTCACCCGACGGCCCCCGGGGTGTGGTGCCGTTCTCCAGCTTCACGCAGTGGGAGGCCTGGCGCGCCGAGCAGCTACAGGCCGAGAAGACCGCCGCCCGCGCGCGTGACTCGGCGGCGGGCGCGCGCGCCGCGCCGGCCCGGCGCAAGCTGACCTACGGCGAGCAGCGCGAGTACGACGGGATCGAGGCGGCGCTGGCGGCCGCCGAGGCGGCGCTGGCGACGGCGCGCGCCGAGAGCGAGAGCCCCGCCCACGCCAGCAACGCCGCCCGACTGGTCGAGTTGCTGGCCGCGGTGGAGACCGGCCAGGCCGAGGTCGACCGCCTCTACGCCCGCTGGGCCGAGCTGGAAGAGAAGGTGTCAGGGCCGCGCTAACGCGGCCGTCCGAGACCCGGAGGATGAAGCGCCAGGAATGCCCGAGGCGACAGGAACCTGATCGGGCGTCCCGGCGTCCAGTCGCTTGAGTGAACCGCGCTGCGGCCCGTGACCGCTCAAGGCGTTTGCCCCTGCTTGGCCTCCCAGCCGCCGCCCAGCGCCTTGATCAGCTGGACGCTGGCGGTGCAGCGGCGGGTCGCGACGTCGGCCTGCGCGCGCTCGTTGGCCAGCTGCGTGGTCTGCGCGGTGAGCACCTCCAGATAGGTCGCGACGCCGCCCTT
>CAZTZM010000108.1:0-15190 GCA_964618005.1 uncultured Myxococcales bacterium | reverse complement strand
TGGTCCCCTGCGCGAACGCGGGGGCGGCGATCAGCGCCAGCGCGCAGCCAACAACCGCAGAGCGCATCACCTGCTCTTGCTCTCGAGCCAGGCCTTGGTGAACAGGTTCTGCGGCAGCGGGTTCGGATCGACCGTCTGAATCAGCAGCAACGTCTGGTTGGCCTTCTCGACCTCGTCGTAGAAGCGGATCTCCTGCGGGTACCAGACGTCGCCCTTCTTCGACGGGCTGTAGATCTTCTTCCACTTCGGGTAGTAGGCCGTGCGCAGCAGGCGGCCGGAGAGCGCGAACTCCTGCCGCTTGAGGACGTTCTTGCTGTCCTTGTCGATCCAGATCTTGATGACCGGAAACGCCAGGTCCTGCCCCGCCTTCCCCTTCAGCTCCAGCTTCTGCGCCGTGTAGACGCCCAGCTTCTCCTCGCCGAGGTCAGACGGATCGTACTCCTCGGCCAGGCGCGACTCGTCGAAGTCGGAGCGCCGCGAGTTGGTGCCGCCGATCCGCTCGCGCTCCGTGCGCCGCTCCCACTTGCCGACCGACGGGTCGTAGAACCAGAGGTTCTTGTCGATGCGCAGGTAGCCCTGCCCGGCCGACGACTTCGGCTTGGTGAAGATGATCATGAACTTCTGATCCTCCGACCGCCGGTAGAACTCGGTCTCGTAGACCGTGTCGACCTTGTCCTTTTCCTTCTGCTCGAGATAAGCCGTCGATCGCCAGTCGCCGTTGCTGTTCTGGCGCTCGTCGACCTGCTTCAGCAGGGTGACCATCTGCTCGGCGGTCATGGCGGCGGCCGCGGGTCGTTCCAGCCGCAGGCCCGGGAGCACGGGCAACGTGAGCGCGCCGATCAGCGCGGCCACCAAACGGAGCTTCTTCGATGTGTTCATGTCGATTCTCGCGTCTTTTCTCTCAACCGAAGTGCGACATCGCCACGACGGGCCGCAGGCGCGCCGCCTTGATGGACGGATAGAAGGCCGCCAGGCAGGTCACCAGCGTGATGACCACGACCGAACGCACCACCAGCGATCCGTGAACCGACAGGTGCAGGTGGGGCGACATCAGGAAGAACTGCAACCCGGTCGGCACCGGCACGTGCGCGGCGTTGAGGCCGGCCGCGATCGCCGCGCCGGCGATCACGCCCACCACGGTCGACAGCAGCCCCAGCATCAGCGACTCGAGCAGGAACATCCACAGCACCTCGCTCCGGTGCATCCCGATCGCCCGCAGCGTCCCGATCTCGCGCGTCCGCTCGCGGATGGCGATCCACATGGTGTTCATGATGCCGATGATGATGATCGCGATCAGGATAGCGATCAGCACCGTCGACAGCACCTGCAGCGCGGTGAGCGTCCAGGTCATGAACGAGATCTCGTCCTCCCAGCTGGTCACGTCCAGCTTCTGTCCCGTCCAGTCCTCACGGGAGACCGACTGGAACTTCATCCAGAACGCGCGCGGATCGGGCTCCATGACCCGGTAACCGGCCTGCTCCAGCGCCAGCCGCAGCCGGCCGGCGATGGCCGGGATGTGGTCGACGTCCTTGCGGTTCAGCATGATCTGGATGACGCCGGTCGAGTCCTGGTTCAACTGGTAGAGCGCGCGCAGGCTCTCGATCGGGATGAAGCAGTTCCAGGTGCTGAGCAGCCCCAGGCTGTGGGCGATCGCCACGATCCGGACGTCGATGGTGTTGTTGGTCCCGCGCGTGGTGGGCGCCGAGATCGTCAGCGCGTCGCCGACCTTGACCCCCAGCTTCTCGGCCTGGTTATCGAACAGCAGGATGGTCCCTGGCTGCGCCAGGTCGTTCAGGTTGCCGCTCTCGAGCTGCAGCACCTTGGCGAACTTGGGCTCGCTCTTGATGTCGATCCCGGTGATGCCGGCCTGCATCGAGCCGGTGTCCGAGACCAGCTTGGCCCACCCGCGCCCGCGCTGGACGGCGAAGGCCATCTCGGGGACCGCCTTCGTGGCGACGGCCATGACCTTCTTGTAGTCGGTCACCACCGGCGCCGCCTGGCCGGCGGTCACCTTGTAGAAGCCGCCCACGTTGACGTGGCCGGTCGACAGCGTGGTGGCGGTGTCGATCATCGTCTCGCGCACGCCGGTCGAGAGGCCGTTGAGCAGCACCAGCAGCGCCGTCACCGCCGCGATGGCGGAGCCCAGGAAGATGGTCCGGCGGCGGTGCTGAACCAGGTTGCGGAAGGCGATCGTCAGGTCGACGAACAGCTTGGACATGGCTACTCCTCCTCCTGCATGGCCTGGCGCGGCGTCACCCGCATCGCGATCCAGGCCGGGTAGAAGCTGGAGAACGCGCTCACCATGAGCACGATGGCGAACGCCGCGATGATGTTGCTGGTGCCGATGAAGGGGTGCAGGCGCGGCCCCGAGAAGAAGAAGAACCACACGTCCGACTTGGCCGGGATGCCGATCTTGCCGACCAGCGCCACGAGCGCCGCGCCCAGCCCGGCGCCCAGGCCGCCGAAGATGAGGCCCACGACGAGCGCCTCGATCACCAGCATCGCCAGGATGAAGCGCCGCTGGGCGCCGATGGCGCGCAGCGTGCCGATCTCCTTGACCCGCTCCAGCGTCGCCATCACCAGGGCGTTGTTGATGATGACCAGCGCGATCAGGAAGATGATCAAGATCGCCACGTAGAGGACGATCCGGACCACGTTGACGAACTGACCGATCAGGCCGGCGGCCGCCTGCCAGTCGATCGCCTTCAGCGTCAGGCCGTCGGCCTTCCCCTGCGCCTCGATGGCGGCCATCGTCTCTTTGATCTTCTTCGGGTTCTTGAGGATGACGGCGGCGTTCAGCACGACCCCCCGCTCGACCTCGTCGGCCGGGAAGACGCGGCTGCGGGCCTCCTCGCGCTGCAGCTTGCCGCCCAGCGACTCGCCGAGATCGTGGGCCACCGGCGCGACGCCCGGCGTGGTCGTGGCCTCCACGTGACGGGGCTGCTTCGGTTCGTCGGCGGGCGTGGGGGCCGTGCCGAACAGCTCCGCCTCGGCGTTCTCACGGCTCACCTCGCGGGCGCCGGCGGCCTTCTGCAGCGCCTGGATCTCGGCCAGCTTCTCGCCGCTCATGAAGCCGTAGAGCTCGCGGAAGGAGACCATGTCCATCAGGTTCAGCGCGCCGGCCAGCGTCGATTTCTCGAGCCCCTGGAACTCGAACGTCCCGTACACCGGCACGTTCACCGACTGGACGTAGCCCGAGCGGGTGAACGCCTTGATGGTCAGGACATCGCCGATGCGCACGCGGTACAGCTCCAGCGAGGGCGCCAGCTCCTTGTAGAAGAAGTCGAAGCGGCCGTGGAAGTTCTGGTCGTCGGTCTGGAAGAAGTCCGCCAGCAGCTTGCCGACGTCGTTCTCCTGGCTCCCCAGCTCGCGCTGCAGCTTGGCGCGGAAGTCGGCGGTCTTGGCGGCGTCGAGCTGCAGCAGGATCTCGCGCACCTGGGTCACGTTCTCGCGCACCATTCGCTTGAGGTCGGGATCGGTGGCGATCTTCTCGCCCTGCGAATCGATCCCCTCCTTGATCTTGTCCAGCCGCCGCGCCGCCTTCAGCTTGACTTGATCCTCGTAGACGTTCTTTGCGAACAGAAAGCCACGCTTGCCAGGGGGGACCATCGTCCCCTCGACGATCTTCATGCGATCGAACGACTTCTGGAACGCCTGGAAGTCGGTGCCGACATAGTTCAGGAACAGAAGATCGGCGTCGGCCGCCTGGCTGGCGATCCGGTTCTCCAGGAACTCCAGCGAGTCGAACGGGTTCTTGTCGAAGTCCTGCCAGAACTGGTCGGACGCCGCGCGGTTCACGGCGTCGACGTCGCTCTTGTCGATCGAGCGCTCGTCCATGACCGCCTTGGCGTTCTTCATGTCGCCCTGGAGCACCTGGACGATCTGGCGGACGTGCCCCTTCTCGGCGGCGGCCTGGACGTCGGCCTGCGCCCGCTCGGCGTCGGTCTTGGCGGCCTTCTGCGCCTTGACCGCGTTGCGCAGCTTCTCCAGCGCGAGGTCGATGGTGTTCCCGGAGGTCACCAGCGCGCCGCTGATCCCCATCGGCACCACCGACTTGACGTTCGGCACCTTGAGCAGCGACGCGCGCACCTTCGAGAAGTCGTCGAGCTGCGTGAGGTCGGGGTCGCCCATCATCATGCGACCCATGACCTCCAGCTTGTCCTTCGACTCGGCGTTGTAGACCTGGATGTGACCGGCCACGCTGCCAATCACGCTGCGGCTCATCGAGGCGACCAGGCTGTCGAGCAGCGAGTTGCCGGCGACCACCAGCAGCCCGCCGAAGAAGATGATGCCGCCGACGATGACGGTTTTGAGGCGGCTGGCGAACAGGTTCCGGAACGCCATCTGCGCGACGACGCCCAGGGTGGCGAGCCAGCCCCTCATGCGTGCGCTCCGTGCGAGGGCGACGCCCCCGCCTCACCGGGGCTCACGCGGTCCTGCAGCTTGCCGTCGGCCAGACGGACGATCGCGTTCGCGTGCGCCATGACCTTCTGATCGTGGGTCGAGAAGATGAACGTCGTCTTCTCGGTGCGGTTCAACTCTTTCATCAGGTCGAGGATGTTTTGCCCGGTGACCGAGTCGAGGTTGGCGGTCGGCTCGTCGGCCAGCACCAGCTGCGGGCGCGTCACCAGGGCGCGCGCGATCGCCACGCGCTGGCGCTGCCCGCCCGACAGCTCACTCGGCCGGTGGTTCGTGTATTCGCGGATACCGACCTTCTCGAGCAGCCCCAGGACCCGCGCGGCGCGCTCCGGCCCCGACAGCTTGCGCTGCAGCAGCAGCGGCAGCTCGATGTTCTGAAATACGGTCAGCACCGACACCAGGTTGAAGCTCTGAAAAATGAAGCCGATCGTGTGCAGCCGGAGGTCGGTCAACGCCCGCTCGGAGAGCTGGCGCGTGTCGTTCCCCGCGACCTCCACCACGCCTGATGTCGGCGTGTCGACGCAACCAATCAGGTTCAACAGCGTGGTCTTGCCGCTGCCCGACGGCCCGGCGATCGAGATGAAATCCCCCGCCAAGACGTCGAGGGTCACGCCCCGCAGCGCCGGCACGACGACGTTGCCCAGGGTGTAGTTCTTGACCGCATCACGAACCGAAACGATGGCCTTCATGACGTCCTTTCCGACTGGCCGCGCGGGGCCGTTTCGCCGTCGACTCCGCCGCAATAATCGACGACCCCCGCGCTGTCAAGGCGCGACGGCTTTTCGCGTGTCCGAAACCAGCGGCGATCGCATACATTGCCTCGCCCCTCCCTCTTTGCCCATTCAGGAGAGACACCATGACCAAGCTCAAGTTCCCGCTCGCCGCTCTGTTGTTCGCGCTCGCGCCCTGGTCGGCCGTTCACGCCGCGAACGACAAGCCCGCTGCCGCTGCGCCGGCTGCCGCGCCCGCCGGCACCACGACGGCGACCTGGTGGGGTCACGCCGCGTGGATCATCACCACGCCCGCCGGCGCCACGATCGCCATCGATCCCTGGCTGGACAACCCGAGCGCGCCGAAGATCGAGCACCCCAAGACGCTCGACGCCATCCTGGTCACCCACGGCCACTTCGACCACGTGGGCAACGCCGCCGAGCTGGCCAAGGCGACCGGCGCCAAGCTCATCACCTCGTTCGAGCTGGCCAGCCTGATCGGCGCGCCGAACGCCGAGGGGATGAACATCGGCGGCACCACCACGGTCAAGGACGCGACCATCCACCTGGTCGAGGCGGTGCACTCGGGCGGCTTCGGTCAGGACAAAGCCGGCCCCAAGTACAGCGGCCCCGCGCTGGGCTTCGTCATCGAGATCGCCAAGGGGCCGACCCTGTACCACGCCGGTGACACCGACGTGTTCTCCGGGATGTCGCTGATCGCCGACCGCTACCACCCGGCGATCGCCATGCTCCCGATCGGCGGCCACTACACGATGGATCCGACGGGCGCGGCGCTGGCCGCCAAGCTGCTGAAGGTCAAGACGGTCATCCCGATGCACTACGGGACCTTCCCCGCCCTGGCGGGCACGCCGGATCAGCTGCGCGATGCGCTCAAGAAGGCGCACGTCGGCGCCAAGGTCGTCGAGTTCAAGCCCGGCGAACCGCAGACGCTGAAGTAGATCGCCTTCGATCTCTGTCGCCACGCCCGCCATCTGCTCCAGGGCGAATATTCAAACTTGAATAAGTGCGGGTCAAGAGGATTTTTCCTTGGCCCGCCGCCCTGCCCCGGGCCGTGCCACCGCGGCCCCCTTTCCGACTTCATAGATGCCCCGCCCCAGCCGGCCGATCAGCGTCTTGGCCCAGGGAATCTCGGCCCCCATGATGGCGTGCATGCGGTCGTAGAGCTCCTTGACGTGCTCGGGCGTCTCGGGCGGCGCGATCTCCTTGCGTGAAAACTCGAGGTGTTTCAGCGCCCCCTCCAGCGCGCTGATCCGATGCTCCAGCGCCGCGGTCAGCTCCTCCTTGCCCAGCGTGGGCATGAAGCAGAGCGCCGGCATCAGGTCGTCGAGCGGCGGCGCCACCCGCCACCAGGTGGCCCGCAGCAGCGCCTGAAATTCCTTTTCGCCGTCGGCGGTCAGGCTGTATTGCGTCCGCTCCGGGCGGCCGCCGATCTGGCCGGTGCCGGCGATCTTGAGCAGCTTGTCCTTGGTCAGCGTCTTGAGCGCGTTGTAGATCGAGCCGGGCGCGACGTTGGCCCACTTGTCCACGCGCCAGGAGAGCAGCTCGCGCCGCACGTCGTAGCCGTGAACGGGCTGGAAGACTCGAACCGCGCCCAGGACCAGAAGACGGGTCGACGACATCAGGTTCTCAGCGCCGGCGCGCGTCGCGCTCGGCGGCGGTCAGCTTGACCTCGACGACCAGGTCGGTCGCCAGCCGCTCCAGCTCCGCCTGCAGCGCCGCCACGTCCGTGGAGGCCGGCACGCGCACGCGGGCCCGCGCCTCGAACAGCATCTCGGCCGACATCGGCGCGCTGACCCGGTTGGTGGTGAGCTCCTCGACGTTGACGCCGTTGCCGGCGAGCAGCTGCGAGATCTCGCGGACGATCCCCGGGCGATCGAGCCCCACCAGCTCGAGATCCATGTGCTGCTCGACGGGCGGCGCCTGCAGCCGGGCAGCCGTCTCGACGATCACCTTCAGGCCGCGCGACTCCAGCGCGGCCAGCGCCGCCGTCGCGGCGGCAACCCGCTCCGGCGGCAGCTCCGCGCGCAGGATGCCGGCGAACTTGCCGGCCAGATGGCTCATGCGGCTCTCGAGCCAGTTTCCGCCGTGCGCCGCGATCACCCCGGCCACCAGCTCGACGAGCCCTGGCCGATCGGGCCCCAGCAACGTGAGCACCAGATCCGTCATGCGCGGGAGAATAGCGCGCCCGCGCGGCGACCGCGATCAAAGCGGCGCGCGCTGTTTCTAGGGCGACGCGCTGGCGTGCGGCGCGCCGGCGCGCGGGCGGCCCAGCCGCTCACGCTCCGGCTTGGGCGAGGTCGCTGCGCTTCGGGCCGCGCACACGGCCTCGACCAGATGGCGCCCGCAGGTCCCGGCGCGCGTCTCGCTGCGACGGCCCGGCCAGCTCGCCTCGATGCTCTTCTGGCGGCAGTCGGCGACCGCCGTGTAGATCGTGTCGTCGGTGTTCGGCGCCACGCCGCCGGTCGGCGCCCAGCGGAACAGCGTCGTGTCGCCCATCTCGCGCACCGAGGCGCGATCGAACACCAGCCGATCGCCGGCCTCGCGCTCGCACGCGATGTCCCAGTCGCCCGGCGCGGCCTCGTCGTCGGTCGTGCCGACGGTCATCTGCTGGTCGCGCGCCGCGAACGCCCAGGGCGTCTCGCGCCCGTCGCCGGAGGCGGCCGCCGACGTCGCCGCGTCGGACTCCTGCGCCTCACGCGCCTGCTGAACCTCCCGCCGCCACCCGAAGTCGTCGAACCCGTGTCCCTTCTCTCGAACCACCGCACCCGCCAACATCATCAACCCCGTCACCACGTTCCTCATGGTCTCTCTCTGCGTCCTTTCTCTACTTCAGTTGTCAGTTCACTGCGGTCGAACCCGTCATCGGCCCGACCGAACCGAATGTTGAGCGGGAAAGGCCGGTCGCGCAACCGCCTGCGCGAATATTTACCTTCGCTTCACACCGACGAAACGCAGACGCCAATATTGTGTTGCGCGGCGCGCCCTGACAGCGCGCGGCGTCGACGCGACGACACGAAAATGTCGTGCACTATGATGGCGAGTCGATGGACTACGACGCGCTCCGTCTGTTCCTGCACCTGTCGCGCACGCTGCGCTTCGCGCGCACCAGCCGCGAGTGCCACGTCAGCCCCTCGGCGCTGTCGCGCGCGGTGCAACGCCTCGAACGCGAAGCTGGTTGGCCGTTGCTGGAGCGCGACCGCCGCTCCGTGCGCCTGACGCCGGAGGGGAGCCGCTTCGCCGCGCACGCGCGCGACACGCTGGAGGCGTGGGACCGGCTGCAGCACGATCTGCGCGGGCGGCGCGATCGGTTGTCGGGAACGATCGTCGTGTTCGCCTCCGTGACCGCCTGCCAGACGTTTCTTCCCGAGCTGCTCAGTCGCTTTCGCCAGCGCCACCCCGATATCCACATCCAGCTCGAGACCGGCTACGCGGCCGACGCGCTGGAGCGGCTGGCCGCCGGGCACGTCGACGTGAGCGTGGCCGCCGTCCCCTCACGCGTGCCGCGCGCGCTGGCGGCGCGGATCCTTTTGCACACGCCGCTGGTGTTCGCGGCGCCGCGCGTTCCTTGCGAGGTCGAGCGGCTCTGTCACCGCCGTCCCCTGCCCTGGCCCGAGCTGCCGGTGGTGCTGCCGGCCTCCGGCCAGGCGCGCGAGAGCGCCGACCGGTGGTTCCGACGCGCCCGCGTCACGCCGCGCGTGTACGGCGAGGTGCCGGGCAGCGAGGCCATTCTGGCGCTGGTCAGCCTGGGGTGCGGCGTGGGGATCGTCCCCCGCATCGTCCTCGAGGAGAGCCCGCTCGTCTCCAAGCTGCGTGAGCTGCCGACCGACGACACCGCCGGACCGGTGGGTGAGTTCCGCGTCGGCGTCTGCACCCAGCGCAAGAAGCTCGCCTCGCCGCTGGTGCAGGCGCTGTGGGACTCGCTGGGCGGCGGGTCGTAGCGGCCCGGACACGCGAATCCGCCGTCGTCGATCGTGACGCGCGGCGCGGCGTGCTTAACGTCGTCGCGTGAGCTCGCAGAATCACGACGCGGACGCGTTCGCTTTCCAGCTCGTCCTGCGCGCCCGCCTCGATCGCGAGAACGAGCTGCTCGTCCACCGCACCGCCTGGGTGGTCGGCTCGCAGGCATTCCTGTTCTCCGCTTACAGCATCGCGGTGAACGGTCATCCCGCGATGACCATCGGCGCGGTCGAGCAGTCGCGCATGCTGGCGACCGCGATCCCGTGGGTCGCGGTGGTCGCGCTGGTGTTGCTCAACATCTCGATCGCCGGCATCTCGATCGCCGGCAACCTGGCGGCGCTCATCCATTTGTGGCGCCAGGTCGATCATGACTGCGACGCCCGCATGCGCATCCTGCTGATCGGGCGGGCGGCTCGGCTGGCCGGATGGCCGCGCCGGTCTTCATCCCGCTCGCCTTCCTGATCACCTGGCTCGTCCTGATCATTCATCGCATGACCTACTGAGCCGCGACCTCGAGCGCGCGCTTTAAAGCATCTCCCGATCGCCTGAGCCCCGCTTCCCGGAAACGAGAGAGCTATTTTTAGAACAGCGAGGAGGTGTCGAATGCTGGGGTTGAAACGGGAAGAGCTCGGCCTGGCGTCGCAGTGGCGCTGGGTGATCCTGCGCGGCGTGGTGGCGATCGTGTTCGGCCTGCTGGCGTTCGCGCGGCCATTGTTGATGTCGTTGAGCCTGTTCTTGTGGTTCGCGGCCTATGCCTTCATCGAGGGGGTGGCCACGCTCATCTCGGCCGCCCGCGACACCCAGGCCAGCTCCTTCCGGCGCGGGACGCTGGTCGTCGAGGGCTTGCTGGGCGTCGCCGTCGGCGTGGTGGCCGTGCTCTGGCCGGCCTCGGCCGCGGTGGCGCTCATCTGGGTGATCGGCGCCTGGGCCATCGTCGCGGGCGCGCTGGAGATCATGAGCGCCATCCGCCTCCGCAGGATCATCGAGCACGAGTGGATGCTGGGGCTGGCCGGCGCGCTGACCATCGCGCTCGGCCTGGTGCTGCTCTACCGGCCGCTGCTCGGCGGGCTCGCCATCATGTGGTGGCTGGGCGGTTACGCCATCGTGTTCGGCGCGCTGATGATCGGCCTCGGCCTGCGGCTGCGTCGCCACGCCTACGAGCACGCGCACGGCGAGAACCTTCCGATGGGCGGCGGCCTCCACCAACCGAGCTGAGGGGCCTAACGTGAGACCGGCAGCGTGATGGCGCCTTCGGCGGCCGAGGAGACCGCGGCGGCGTACTTGGCCATCACGCCCGAGCGGAACCGCGGCGGCGGGGGCTGCCAGCCTGCCTGCCGCGGCGCCAGGTCGGCCTCGACGTCGAGCCGGCGCTGGTCGACGTCGAGCGTGATGGTGTCGCCGTCGCGCACGAACGCGAGCGGGCCGCCGACCTGGGCCTCCGGCGCCACGTGGCCGACCATGAAGCCGTGCGTGGCGCCCGAGAAGCGGCCGTCGGTGAGCAGCACGACGCTGTCGTCCAGCTTCTGTCCGACCAGGGCGCCGGTCACCGCCAGCATCTCGCGCATCCCGGGCCCGCCCTTCGGGCCCTCGTAGCGAATCACGATCACGTCGCCCGGCTTGATCTCGCGCCGCGGAACCGCCGCAAAGCAGGCCTCCTCGGAGTCGAACACGCGCGCCGGGCCCGTGTGACGGCGGCGATCGTGGCCCGCCAGCTTCACGACCGCGCCCTCGGGCGCCAGCGTGCCGCGCAGGATGGCGAATCCCCCCCGGGGACTCAGCGGGTCGTCGATCGAGCGGACCACCTGCTGCCCGGACGCCTCGCTGGCCAGCTCGGCCTCCTCGACGATGCTCACGCCGCCGACCGTCAGGCTCTCCTGCAGGAGGCCCGCCTCCAGCAGCCGCTTGGCGACCAGACGGACGCCGCCGGCCTTCTCGAGATCGACCGCGAAGAAGCGCCCGCCCGGCTTGAGATCGGCCAGCGTCGGCGTGCGCGCCGAGATGGCGTCGAAGTCGTCGAGCGTCAGCGGCACGCCCGCCTCGCGCGCCAGCGCCGTCAGGTGCAGCACGGCGTTGGTCGACCCGGCGGTGGTGGCGACGGCGGCGATGGCGTTCTCGAACGCCGCCCGCGTGAGGATCTGGCTCGGCCGCAGATCCTCGGTGATGAGGCGCATGGCGATCTTGCCGGCGCGGACCGCCGCCGGAGCCTTGCGCGGATCGATGGCCGGCAGGTCGTTCAGACCCATCGGCGACAGGCCCAGCATCTCGGCGGCCATCGACATCGTGTTGGCGGTGAACTGCCCGCCGCAGGCGCCCGCGCCCGGGCAGGCCACGTCCTCCAGCGCGCGCAGCTCGCTCTCCGTGATGCGGCCGGCGGCGCAGGCGCCCACCGCCTCGAACACGTCCTGGATCGTGACCTGCTTGCCGCGGAAGTTGCCCGGCATGATCGACCCGCCGTACAGCATCAGCCCCGGCAGATCGAGCCGCGCCAGCGCCATCATGGTGCCGGGGAGCGTCTTGTCGCAGCCCGACAGCGCGACGACGCCGTCGCACATCGCGCCGCGCACCGCCAGCTCGATCGAGTCGGCGATCACCTCGCGCGACACCAGCGAGGCGCGCATCCCCTCCGTCCCCATGCTGATCCCGTCGGAGACGACGATGGTGTTGAACTCGATCGGCGTGCCGCCCGCGTGGCGGATCCCGTCTTTCACGTGCTCGGCCAGCGCCCGCAGGTGCATGTTGCACGGCGTGGCGTCGGTCCAGGTGTTCGCCACCGCGACCAGGGGCTTGTCGAGATCGGCGTCCTTGAGCCCGGTCGCCTTCAACATCGCCCGCGCCGGCGCGCGGTTGATCCCCTTCTTCAGCGCGTCGCTACGCATGGCGGTCAGGCGACCAAGGTCGGCCGCGCGGGCGGGCGCACCTTGGCGCCGTACCAGGCGATGTAGACGTAGCAGACCACCGGGAGCAGGAAGCTGATGTGGAGCCCGATCTTGTCCGCCAGCACACCCTGCAGCGCGGGGATGAAGGCGCCGCCGACGATGGCCGTGCACAGGATCCCCGAGCCCTGCTCGGTGTGGCGGCCCAGCCCCTCGATCGCGATCGTGAAGATGGTCGGGAACATGACCGAGTTGAGCAGCCCGACGCCGATGATCGTGACGACCGCCGTCCAGCCGGTCGTCATCGTGGAGACCACCACCAGCCCGGCGGCGATGAACGCGTGGGCGGTCAGGACCCGGCCGGCCGGATAGCGCCGGAGCGTGAACAGGCTGCCGATGAAGCGCCCGACCATCGCGCAGAGCCAGTAATAGCTCATGTCCTTGGTGGCTTCCTGCGCGTTGAGGCCGAGCGTGTACGGCTCGCGCAGGTAGCTGACCAGCAGCGAACCGATGGCCACCTCGGCCCCGACGTAGACGAAGATCGCCACCGCCCCCAGCGACAGGTGGCGATAGCTCCAGGCGCTGCCGCGGTCGGGTAGCGCGCCGGCCCCGGCGTCGCTGTCGGCGGACTTGGTCGTGTCGATCCGCGGCAGCTTCGACAGCGCGACGACCACGGCCAGCAACGCCAGCGCGACGGCGAGCGCCACGTAGGGCAGCTGGACCGCGTGCGCCGACCGCGCCTCGACATCGCCCGGCGCCAGCTTGGCCAGCTCCGCCGCGGAGAGGCCGGCCACCGCCAGGATGACCGGGCCCAGGAACCTTGGGAACGCCCAGGTGGCCAGCGAGTTGAACGCCTGCGTGAGCGTGAGCCGGCTGGAGGCCGTCTGCGGCGCCCCCAGGATGGCGACATAGGGGTTGGCGGAGACCTGCAGGATCACGATCCCGGTCGCCAGCACGAAGAAGGCGAACAAGAAGACGCCGTAGGAACGAACGGCGGCCGCCGGGTAGAAGAGCAGGCATCCCAGGGCCGCGCCGGCCAGGCCGACCATGATCCCGTTCTTGAAGCCGATCGCGTGGACCACGCGGCCGGCGGGGATCGACATGAGGCCGTACGCGCCGAAGAAGCAGAGCTGCACCAGCATCGCCTCGAAGTAGCTGAGCGAGAACAGCCCCTTGAGGTGCGGGATGAGGACGTCGTTGAGAGACGTGAGCCCCCCCCACATGAAGAACAGGGTCGTGAGCACCGCCAGCGGCGCCGTGTACTTCGCGTCGTTGCCGACCGGCGACGCGGCGGCTCGCTCGGCGGGAACGGGGACAGATCCGGCCATTTTTGCCTCTTCAGGGCCCGCAAGAAGCGCGGGTCGCCGACCATAGCCGGGGCGGCCGTGCGCCGTCAATTACGACGCACCCGGACGCGCGATCCCGCGCCGGCCTAACTGGAGAGGGTGGGAGACGGGGGCGCCGAGGACAGGACGGGCGTGCCGTCGGGGAGCACGATGTTGAGCTCGAGCACCTCGCAGCCGCCACTCTTGTCCAGGTTCACCGTCACATGGCCGAGGTCGATCTTCTCGTAGCGGGCGATGACCGCCAGCAGCTCCTGCTGAAGCTGGGGCAGGTAGTCGAGGCCGGGCCGCGTGCCGGTGCGCTCGCGCGCCACGATGATCGACAGCCGGTCCTTGGCCAGCGCCGCCGACTTCGGGGCCTTACGGAAGTAGTCGAGAAACTTCATGGAAACCCTCGCTTCCGGCGGTTTAGCCGAACAGGCGGCCGAAGAAGCCGCGCTTTTCTTCCTCGATGAAGCGGTGTTGTCGTTCCTGGCCAAGGTAGCGGAAGACCACGTCCAGGTAGGCCTGGGCCACGTCGGTCGTCTCGTCGAGGATGGCCGGCGCGCCTTTGTTGGAGGACTGGAGGACCGCCTTCGACTCCGGGATCACGCCCAAGAGCGGGATGCCCAGCAGCTCGAGCACGTCGCCCACGCTCAGCATCTCGCCGCGCTTCACCATCAGCGGCGAGTAGCGGGTGAGCAGCAGGTGCGTCTTGATGGCCGGCCCGCCGATCTCCGCGCGGCTGGTCTTGGCGGCCAGCAGCCCGAGCACGCGATCGGAGTCGCGCACCGAGGAGACCTCGGGGTTGGTCACCACGATCGCCTCGTCGGCGAAGTACATGGCCATCTGGGCGCCCTTCTCGATGCCGGCGGGCGAGTCGCAGATGATGTATTCGAACCCCTGCTGCTTGAGCTCTTCGATGACCCGCCCCACCCCCTCGGGGTCCAGCGCGTCCTTGTCACGCGTCTGCGACGCCGGCAGCACGAACAGGTTCTCGACCCGCTTGTCGCGGATGAGCGCCGTGTGCAGCTTGGCCTCGTTGCGGATGACGTTGACGAAGTCGTAGACGACCCGCCGCTCGCAGCCCATCACCAGGTCCAGGTTACGGAGCCCGACGTCGAAGTCGATCGCGACGGTCTTCTTGCCCTGCAGCGCGATGCCGGTGGCGATGTTGGCGCTGGTGGTCGTCTTGCCGACGCCTCCCTTGCCAGAGGTGACGACGACGACTTTGGACGCATTCGACACGGGTGCCTCCTTCATTGCGCTGCCTGAAATCCATTCAACGGTCGTTCATCCGCGCTGCCAAATTTTTTGCGCAGATTTTTCAGAGCGGGGAGAACCGGCACTCGCCGTCTTCGAGGAAAACCTGCACGGCCCGGCCGCGCAGCTCGGCGGGCATCTCGTCGGCCATCATGTAGGCGCCCGAGATGGCCACCAGCTCGGCCTCCAGCTTCTGGCAGAAGATGCGCGCGCCCGGGAGCCCCTGGGCGCCGGCCACGGCGCGCCCGCGCAGCGGCGCGTAGACGTGCAGGTGGCCGTCGGCGATCACCTGGGCCCCCGGGTTGACCGCCGCCAGGACGACCAGATCGTTGTCGTGGGCGTGGATCACCTGGCCGCTGCGCACCGGCTTGGTCACGACCATCGGGCCGGCGTGGGGGGCGCGGACCGCGGCCGCGGCGGGCAGCGCCGACTCGGCGGGCGGCTCGGCCGGCTCGGGCAGCTCCGGGCGGGCTCGCCCGGGGGCCGGCGGGCGCCAGACGCCCAGACCGGCGTCGGAGACCGCGGCGCGCAGCTCCTCGGGAACGTTCGACGCCGCCACCGGGCCCATCTTGCAGGCCCGGATGGCGGCCACCAGCTCGCCGAGCGCCAGGCTGGACGCCTGCTC
>CAZTZM010000107.1:0-12186 GCA_964618005.1 uncultured Myxococcales bacterium | reverse complement strand
GTGGCTGGCGCGGCTGGCGCCGCTGAAGGCCGGCGGTCCGTTCATGCTGACCATCACCGGCAAGAACAAGGTCGCCCTTTCGGACATCCTCGTGGGCGAGGTCTGGCTCGCGGGCGGGCAGTCGAACATGGAGCGGCAGCTCGGACCGCGGGTGGGGCAGCAGCCGATCGAGAACTGGGAGAAGGAAGCGGCCGCCGCCCACCACCCGCAGATCCGCCAGTTTGCCGTCGCGCAGGAGAAGTCGCTGACGCCGGTCTCCACGGTCAACGGCCAGTGGACTGTTTGCACGCCGGAGACCGTGAAGGACTTCACCGCCGTCGGATACTTCTTCGGCCGCGACCTGCAGGCGGCGCGGCACGTGCCGATCGGCATCATTCACAGCTCCTGGGGCGGCACGCCGGCCGAGGCCTGGACCAGCGAGGCGGGGCTGAGCACGCTGCCGGACTTCGCCGACGCGCGCGAGCAGCTGAAGCTCCTGATCGCGGATCCGGAGGGGGCGCGCCGGCACTACGCCGCCAGGCTGGAGAGCTGGTTCGCCGCCCACGACGCCGGATCGGCGCCTGGCCGGATCTGGAAGGACCCGGCGCTGGGCGCCGCCGCCTGGAAGACGATGGCGCTGCCGACGCTGTGGGAGAACGCGGGCGAGCCCGATCTGAACGGCGTGGTCTGGTTCCGCAAGACCTTCGACTTGCCGGCGGGCGCGCCCAGCGCCGCGGCGGAGCTGCAGCTCGGGATGGTCGACGACATCGACACCACCTGGGTCAACGGCGTCGAGGTCGGCGCCACCGTCGGCTACAACGTGGAGCGGAACTACGACATCCCCGCCGGCGTGCTGAAGCCGGGACGCAACGTGGTGGTCGTGCGCGTGCTCGACACGGGCGGCGGCGGCGGCATCTGGGGCGACCACTCGCTGCAGGTCGTGTTCAGCGGCGCGGGCGCCCGCGCGCCCATCAGCCTGTGCGGCGCCTGGCGATACAAGGTCGGCCTGAACCTGGACGACGCGCCGGCGCCGCCGATGGGGTTCATCGGCGACATCAGCACCCCGACCATCCTCTACAACGCGATGATCGCGCCGCTGCTGCCGTACGCGATCCGCGGCGTGATCTGGTACCAGGGCGAGGCCAACGTTCACCGCGAGCAGCAGTACCGATCGCTGTTCCCAGCCCTGATCGCCGACTGGCGGCGCGCCTGGGGGCAGGACTTCCCGTTCCTGTTCGTCCAGATCGCCCCGTTCCGCGACATGACGCCCGAGCTGCGCGACGCGCAGCTCGCCACCTGGCGGCACACGCCGAAGACGGCGATGGTGGTGACCACCGACGTCGGCGACGCCAATGACATTCACCCGCCGCGCAAGCAGCCGGTCGGCGCGCGGCTGGCGCTGGCGGCGCGGGCCATCGCCTACGGCGAGCGGCTCGAATACGCGGGGCCCACCTTCGACGCGGTGACGATCAAAGACGGCGCGGCGACGTTGCGCTTTTCGCACGCGGGTGGCGGGCTGGTCGCGAAGGGCGGACCGTTGGTCGGCTTCACGGCAGCCGGCGCCGACAAGGTGTTCCACGTCGCCCAGGCGGAGATCCGAGGGAACACCGTGGTGGTGAGGAGCGACCTCGTTCCACAACCGGCCGCGGTCCGTTACGGCTGGGCGAATGTGCCGCAGGGCAACCTGTTCAACAAGGCCGGTTTGCCCGCGTCGCCGTTCCGGACCGAGACCGACGAAGAGCGGCCGCAGACGGCGGCCAAGTAGGACGACGGACGGACCCCCCTCCCTGGCCCTCTCCCCGCTTCGCAGGGCGAGGGGATCAGATCAGATTCGGTCGCCTCGCCCCGCGAAAGCGGCGGAGAGGGGGGCGGCGCTCAATATGTCCCGAGAGCCACGCGCAGCACCTGCGGCGCCGACGTGAAGTTCAGGCCCCAGTCGGTCTGGTCGCCGTTCCAGAGGCGGACGAACTTGAACTTGCCGTTCTCGTAGGTCCCTTCCTCGACGCGCACGTACTGCCGCTGCTTGGCGGCGGCTGGGCCACCGGTCTGGAAGTCGACGCGGCAGTGGAAGCCGGTCACCACGAAGTCATTCTCGCCCAGCTGCGCGACGAGGGCCCGCCCGACCGGTTCGGGGTTGCCGGGCGGGTTGTTGCCGAACCCGAACTGCGGCAGTCCGTAACTGACCGTGGCTTTCCACGGGCCCAGGTCCAGCGTCTGCGCCGGGGTTCCCTTCTTCTCGGCCACGGCGGAGACCTTGCCGTCGAAGATCCACCGCGCCAGCTCGCGCATCATCGGGGCGGCCAGCGCATAGTTCATCGCGAACGGCGCCAGCGCCTCCTCGTTCAGCTTCTTGGCGCCGAGCGGGAAGTTCGCGAACCCGGTGTAGTCGATCCCGAACGGCGAGAAGCCGATCGCGCCGTGGCCCAGCGCCAGGAAGAAGAACCGCGCGTACGCGGCGGCGTTGGCGATCTCGGGGACGAACAGCGCGTTGTCGGGCCGGCGGTAGAGCTCCAGCACCCGCTGCACCCTGGCGTAGTCGTCCATGTAGATGTCGGGCGCCAGGATGTCGACCGCCGGGGCGGCGGCCTTCCAGATCGCCAGCACGTTGTCGGTCGGCCCGCCGCTCTCGTAGCTGCCGGGCGGGCCCGGAACGATCGGATCGCGCAGCGCCGCGTTCACGTACAGCGGCAGCCCGTACGCGGCCTTCCCGGCGGCGGCGACCTCTCCCACGTAGCGGGCCACCGCCCAGGCGTGGAAGTACTCGTCGGCGTCCTTGCCGAACACCTCTTTCCAGGCGGCGCCGGCCCGCGGCGGCTGGCGGCCCATCGCGGCGACGATCTCCGCCGGGACGGGGCTCTCGAAGACCTTCTGCGCCGCGGGGGAGTAGTCGCGAATCGCGCCCCAGGTGCCGGACTCGTTCTCGACCTGCACCATGATCACCGTGTGGCGTGGGTCGGTCTTCTTGAGGTGGCCCATCAGGGCCACGAACGCGCGCTTGTCGGCCTTCAGCGTCTCTTTCGCGAACGGCGACGCCGAGGCGACGGGGCGGCCGTGCGCGTCGAGCATCCGTGGATAGCGCGCCGGGTCCTGCTTCATCCACAGCGGCACGTAGTGCGGGCTGCCGTTCTTCCAGGTCCCGAACCAGAGCAGCACCAGCCGGACGTCGTGCTTGCGGCTCTGGGCAACCAGCGTGTCGACGACCGAGAAGTCGAACGTCCCCGGTCGCGGCTCCAGCTGCTCCCAGTAGACCGGCATCTCGACGGTGTTGGCGTGGATCGCCTGGATGGCCGGCCAGACCTGCGGCAGCACCGCCGGCCAGGCGCTCGAGTTGTTCACCTGCGCGCCCAGCATCAGATAGGGCGCCCCGTCGACGAGCAGCGCGTAGCGCCCGTCCTTTTGCACCAGGCGGGGCAGCGACGAATCGGCGGCGCGGGCCAGCGCAGGGCAACCGAGCAGGACGACGAAGACGAAGAGGAGACGGTGGGTGTTTGTTCGCATCTTTCGCACGTTGGGGCTCAGGGGGCGTTGCTCGGTCGGGCGCCGACGGTGACCTCGGTGATCGCCGGCCGGCCGTTGGCGGCCCGGACCTCCAGGCGCACGTAGCGCGCGGGCGCCGGGCCGAACGTGGCGGTCTTCATCCGGCCGTCGGCCGGCCAGGTCCCGGCGGTCGCCTCGGTGAAGGCCGCGCCGTCGGCGCTGGTCAGGACCCGGAAGGACGTGACGTTTCCGTCGGTGCTGCTCCTCTCGTGGTGGTAGCGCGGCACGACCCCCAGCCATCCGACGTCGGGCGCGACGCCGCCGAGATCGAGCGTGAGCGACTGCGGCAGCGCGGCGGTCGGCTCCCACATGCTGATGAAGTCGGTGTCGTTCTTGCCGTCGATCGCCGCGGCGGCGTCGCCGCTGGTCGCCGTCGCCGACTCGGGCGTGTACGGGCGCTGGTTCTGCGGCGGCTGCGCGGGCAGGGGCGGGCGCGCGGCGTTCGGCGTCCAGGCGGCGCCGACGTCGTGCAGCAGCTTGACGATCGCCGGGTCCAGCTTGCCGTCGCGGTTGGGCGGGCAGTTGAGCAGGAAGTTCGTCCACTTGGGCTCGAGATCGGCCAGGTGTCCGCGGACGATCTCGTCGACCGTCATGAGGTGGCCCACGTCGGGCGCCCAGAACCAGTCGTTGCCCCCGTCGGCGTTGACCTTCTGCTCCTGCTGGGCCGGGTAGGTGTTGCCGTCGGGGGACCAGCCGCCGCGCGGCTCCTCGAAGTTCACGATGTCGACGTCCCAGGGGTCGGCCAGATGCGTGTGATCGGTCAGCAGGCAGTCCGGTTGCAGCGACTTCACCAGGTCGCGGATCTCCTGGTAGGGGACGGCGTCGTGGCCCATCTGCCAGGACCAGCCGTCGACGACGAGGATCGCGATCGGCCCGTAGTTGCTCAGCAGCTCCGTCAGCTGCGTCTTGACGTAGGCCAGCTTGGCGGGCGTCAGCTGGCCGGCGGCGACACCCTCGGTCGTGTCCCAGATTGAATAGTAGAGCCCCGGGCGGATGCCACGGCTGCGGAACGCGTCGACGAACTCGCGCACGACGTCACCCTTGCCGCCGCGCCACGGGATGTGGCCGACGTTGAAGTCGCTGGCCTTGCTGGGCCACAGGGCGAAGCCGTCGTGGTGGTGCGTCGTCAGCACCGCGTACTTCATCTTGGCGGCGGAAGCCGCGTCGGCCCACTGGCCCGGGTCGAGGCCGACCGGGTTGAACTGCTCGATGTCCAGGTTCGGCTTCGACCAGCTGCCGGTGTAGGTCAGGATCCCGAAGTGAAGGAACATCCCGAACCGCAGGTCGATGAACTCGCGCTGCACCTGTTCCAAGGATTTCCCGCCGGCGATCGGGCGGCTGGCCATGACCGGCGGCGCCTCGGGACGGAGGCAGCCGGCCGCGACCGCCAAGACGACCGAAACTGCCACAGCGGGCGCGCGACGGCTCATCTGGCGCGACAGTGTAACCCGCCGCGAAGTTGAGCTAGCGCTCAAACGGCGGTCGTGGAAATATCGCGGCCCTTCGAGGAGAAATGGTGCGCCGACTTGTCACGCCATTGGTGTTGTTCGCGGCCGTCGTTGTCCACGCCGGCTGCGCGGGCTCGCGCGGCGCCGGTCAGCCGGGTGCTGTTAACGCTCCCATGAGCCTGCAGCGCGTCGCCGACGGCGTCGTCTTCCGATCGGGCGACGGCGCGTTGAAATTGGAGGTCTGCGCCGCCGACGTTGTCCGCGTCGCTTACGCCAGGGACGAAGCGTTCTTTGCGCGCAAGAGCCTGGCCGCACAACCGAAACGCTGTGAAGGGGCGGCGTTCGACGTGAATGAGGCGGGCGGCAGCGCCACGCTGGTCACGGCGAAGCTGCAGGCGCGCGTCGAGCTCGCCACCGGCCAGGTGTCGTTCCTCGACGTCGCGGGCGCGCCGATCCTGCAGGAGAAGTCGCGCACGATCATGCCGGCGATCGTGATGGGCGAGAACACCCAGCACGTGCGGCAAGAGTGGCTGCCGCAAGAAGGCGAGGCGCTGTACGGCCTGGGCGAGAACCAGATGGGCCTGCTGAACATCAAGGGTTACGACCTGGACCTCTGGCAGCACAACGGCACCATCATCATCCCATTCCTGGTGTCCAGCCGCGGCTGGGGCGTCCTGTGGGACAACACGTCGTTCACGCGATTCGGCGACCTGCGCGAGCTGGCGCCGATCCCGGCCCAGCGGCTGGTCGACGCCAAGGGACAGCCGGGCGGCTTCACCGGGTCGTACTTCCAAGGCGCCGACTTCAAGCACCTGATCGGCGAGCGCGTCGACCGCGTCATCGACATCGCGCTGTCGAGCAAGGAGAAGAAGCCCAACAGCCTCATCTACGCCGGGTTGCCCGAGGGGCCGGCCAGCGTGCGCTGGGTGGGCGAGGTCTCGGCGCCGGCGACCGGCGACTACCAGTTCCAGACCTTCTCGAACAGCGGCATCAAGCTGTGGATCGACGACCAGCTGGTCATCAACCACTGGCGCCAGGGCTGGTTGCCGTGGAAGGAGATCGCGCGCGCGCGCTTCGAGGCTGGCAGCCGCCACAAGCTGCGCCTCGAGTGGAGCAAGGACCAGAGCATGGAGACGGTCCAGCTGCTCTGGAAGCCGGCATTTGATCCGGGACCCTCAAAGGGTCCCGGAACCCCCCGCGATGGTACGCAGCGAGCGGAGCTCGCTGCTCCCCACGCGCTAATTGATCCGGGACCCTCAAAGGGTCCCGGAACCCCCCGCGATGGTACGCCGCCGTCGACCTCGCTCTGGTCGGAGGTCGGCGACGGCGTCGACTACTACTTTGTCTATGGTCCGGAGATCGACAGCGTCGTCGCCGGCTATCGCCGCGTGACTGGCGCGGCGCCCATGATCCCCAGGTGGGCGCTCGGTCTCTGGCAGAGCCGCCAGCGCTACGAGACCTCCAAGCAGAGCCTCGACGTCGTCGAGGGGTTCCGCAAGCGCGGCATCCCCTTCGACACTATCGTGCAGGACTGGTTCTACTGGCGCGAGAACGCCTGGGGCTCGCACGAGTTCGACCCGGTGCGCTTCCCCGACCCGGACAAGTGGGTGCGCGACATCCACGGCCTCCACGCGCGCCTGATGATCTCCGTGTGGGGGAAGTTCTATCCCGGGACGAAGAACTTCGAGGCGCTGCGCACGCAGGGATTCCTCTACCACCTGAACCTGGCGGAGGGGTTGCGCGACTGGGTGGGCGACGGCGGCTACCCGTACACCTTCTATGACGCCTTCAACCCGGAGGCGGGCAAGCTGTTCTGGTCGCAGATGAACAGCACGCTGTTCAGCAAGCACGTCGACGCCTGGTGGATGGACGCCTCCGAGCCGGATCTGCTGCCGACGCCGACGCTGGACGGGCAGCGGACGCACATGAACCCGACCGCGCTCGGCTCGGGCGCGCGCATGCTGAACGGCTACTCGCTGGTGAACAGCCGCAGCGTCTACGAGGGGCAGCGCGCGGCAGCGCCCGACCAGCGCGTCTTCATCCTGACCCGCTCGGCGTTCGCCGGTAACCAGCGCTACGGCGCCGCCGTCTGGTCGGGCGACATCACCTCGACCTGGACGGCGCTGCGCGCGCAGATCCCGGCCGGCCTCGGCCTGTCGGTGTCAGGGCTGCCGTACTGGTCGATGGACATCGGCGGCTTCTCCGTGCCCGAGCGCTTCTCCAAGGAGCACCCGACATCCGAAGACGTGGACGAGTGGCGCGAGCTGAACACGCGCTGGTTCCAGTTCGGGACGTTCGTCCCGCTGCTGCGGGTGCACGGCGAGGCGCCCAAGCGCGAGATGTGGGAGCTGGGCGGGGAGTCCAGCCCGGCTTACAAGGCCGAGCTGAAGTTCGACCGCGTCCGCTACCGGCTGTTGCCGTACGTTTATTCGCTGGCCGGCGCCGTCACGCACGAGGGCGGCACCTTGATGCGCCCGCTGGTGATGGACTTCCGCGCCGACGCCAAGTCCCACGACGTGAGCGATGAGTACATGTTCGGCCCGGCTCTCCTCATCAGCCCGGTGACCGCCTACAAGGCGCGCAGCCGTGCCGTCTACTTCCCGGTCGCCGCCGGCTGGTACGACTTCTGGACCGGTGCTTCCGTTCTGGCCGGTCGGACGTACGAGATCGCCGCCGCCTACGATTCGATGCCGGTGCACGTCCGCGCCGGCGCGATCGTCCCCACCGGGCCCGACCTCCAGTACACCGACGAGAAGCCGGTCGACCCGCTCACGATCTGGGTCTACGCCGGCGCTGACGGCAACTTCACGCTGTATGAGGATGACGGCCTCACCTACGGCTACGAGAAAGGCCAGTTCACCCGCATCCCCCTCCACTGGAACGACGCCGCCCGCACCCTGACCATCGGCAAGCGCGAGGGCGCCTTCACCGGGATGCTGCAACTGCGGACCGTCGACGTGGTTCTGGTCGCCAAGGACAAGCCCGTCGGCTTCTCCTTCACGCCGAAGCCCGACAAGACCGTTCGCTACGACGGCACCGCGGTCGACGTGAAGATGTAGATGCCCGGGCCGTCGCTGATCTCCAGCGCCGCCGCGATCGCCTCCAGAACGGCGTCCAGCTCACCGAACACGAGGTCATTCGGAAATCGCAGGACGCGAACGCCGCGCTTTTGAAGTTGCTCGGTCCGGCGTTCGTCGTACGCCTGCTTGGCCGGATCGAAGTGCTGTCCGCCGTCGAGCTCGATCGCGAGTGTTCGCGCCGGACAGTAGAAGTCGAGAATGTAACGACCGCAGGAATGCTGGCGGCGAAACTTGAAGCCGGCGAAGCGCTTGGCGCGGAACTGGAACCAGGGAACGCGCTCGGCGTCGGTGGCGTTGCGGCGGAGGTCCCGGCGGCGGGCGAGAGGGATGTCCATGCGGGGTGTTCGGTTGGGTTATGGCGACCGTTGCGTGTCACTGCGGACGCCCGGCCTCTCTCCCTGACCCTCTACCCGCTGCGCGGGGCGAGGGATCAGATCCAGATCCGGTCCCCTCCTGTCGAATCGCGCAATGACATCCTGGCCTGCCGCGACTGGGAAGCCACCGCTCCATCGCTGAATGTGGTGTAACAGAAGGCACGCCGGACAGCCGGCTGCAGCTGCGCGGTGGGCGGCGACGCGAGCTGGGCCGGCCTATCTCCGCTCAGGCCGTTGATGCTCGGCTTTGTGCGGCGGCGCCGGGCCAGACGCTGACGCTCCGGTCCGCTCGCGCGGGTCACCTGGTCCGCGCGGCGCCGCCGAACCCAATCGTCCGCCGGACCAGCGTTCGCACGAACCCATCGTCGAGCCCTCCCATCCCGAACAGCTGGCGGATGTAGATGGGCGCGATCAGCCCGTCGACGACGTCGGCGTAGGTCAGGCGCACCTCGCGTCGCGCGGCCGCGCGATCCAGCATGGACTGGATCTCCTCGCCCCGGCGCAGCAGCAGCGCGCGATCGGCGGGGCCGGCCTGCACGACCGCTTGTACCAGCACCGGCCCGTCGGGGCCGGTGACGGCGCCCGCCAGGCGTCGCGCCCAGGCGAAGAGATCGCCCTCCAGCGAACCGGTGTCGGGCATCGGCGAGTCCTGCGAGATGCGCTCGACCGTCATGTCGAGCAGCAGCGCTGGCAGGGTCCCCCAGCGGCGATAGATACTGGCCGCGTGCACGCCGGAGCGTTCGGCGATGTCGGCGATGCTGATCTCGGCCTGGGGCTTGCGCTCGAGCAACCACCGCACGGCCTCCTGGACCGCGGCCCGTACCCGCGCGCTGCGGCCTCCCGGCCGTGGAACGGGAACATGCTTTTTCCTCACGCTCTAGTTATTAACACGAATTTTGTTGCGTTAGCGAGGTCGCTGGAGGATGTTCCTTATCGCGACGACTGTTGCGTTAGAAAAGGAAGCCGCCATGAAGCCATTGATGTTCAGCGAAGACCCGCAATTCTGGTTCGAGACCCTGCGCGCGCTGGGCCACACCGCGTACGGCGGCGCCGACATCAACGAGGTGATCGCCACAGCCCAGCGGATCACCGCCGGCGACTACGAGAGCTGGTACCGCGAGTGGTACGCGCTCGGCGAGCGGATCGAACGCGAGGGGCGCACCGCGACGGGCGCCGTCACCCAGCGCGACGCCCTCCTGCGCGCCAGCAACTACTTCCGGTCGGCCGAGTTCTTCCTGCACGGGGCCACCGCCGATCCACGCGCCGATGGCGTCTACCGGCGGGCCGTGCAGTGCTTCCGCGACGCCATCGCCCACCTGCCGCACATCACCCCGGTGGAGATCCCCTACGAGGGCACGATCCTGCGTGGTTACTTCTATCGGGCCCCCGGCGTCGGTCCGCACCCGACCGTGCTGACGCACAGCGGGTTCGACGGCAGCGCCGAGGAGATGCACTTCATCGGCGCCGCCGCCGCGCACGAGCGCGGCTACAACGTCCTCTCCTTCGACGGCCCGGGCCAGCCGGCCGCCCGCCACAGCGACGGGCTGGTCTTCCGCCCCGACTGGGAGCACGTCGTCGGCCCGGTGCTCGACTGGCTGCTGCGAAAGCCCGAGGTCGGCCCGCTGGCGCTGATCGGCGTCAGCATGGGCGGCCTGCTGGCGCCGCGCGCGGCCGCGTTCGAGCCGCGCCTGGCCGCCTGCGTGGCCATCGACGGCGTTTACGATCTCGGCCTCGTCAGCACCGCGCGCCTGCCGATGCCTCGCGCGGCCGCCGAGGCGTTGCTACGCGCGCCCAGCGCGCCCGAGCTGGACGCCGCGCTGGAACAGTCGATCGGCAAGGATCCGACCGCCCGCTGGGCCATGCAGCACGGCATGTGGGTCATGGGCGTGAAGACGCCGCGCGCGTTCCTGGCCAGCTACCTCGACTACACGCTGGCCGGCGGCATCGCCGAGAAGATCCGCTGCCCGACGCTGGTCTGCGAGGCTGAGGAGGACATCTTCTTCGCCGGCCAGCCCGAGCTGCTGTTCCAGCACCTCACGTGCGAGAAGGCCTACATGAAGTTCACCCACGCCGACTACGCCGGCGCCCACTGCCACGCCGGCGCCCAGCGCCTGGCCTTCGGCCGCGTCCTCGACTGGCTCGACACGACGCTGGCCCGGGGGCGGACGTGAGCCTGCTGATCGGCTTTGCCCCGTTTGCGGCGTTTGCGCTGCTCGAACGCATGGGCGGCACGGTAGCGGGGCTGGCCAGCGCTGCCGCGGTGTCGCTGGCAGTGCTGCTGCGCGATGTGCTGATCCGCCGGCGACCGGCGAAGCTGCTCGAGCTCGGCTCCCTGGTCCTGTTCGGCGGCCTGGCCGCCGTCACCGTCGCGGCCGGTCTGCGGTGGTCGGTGCTGGGCGTGCGGCTGGTCGTCGACGCGGGGCTGTTCACGGTGGTCCTGCTTTCGCTGGTGGTCCGCCGTCCCTTCACCTTGGCCTACGCCCGGGAGCGCGTACCCGCCACGACGTGGTCGACGCCTCGGTTCCTGCAGGTGAACGTCGTGTTGACCGCCGCGTGGGCGGCGGCCTTCGCGGTCGTCGTGGCCAGCGACATGCTGATGCTCTGGGCGCCGGCCGTCCCGCGCGCCGTTGGGATTGCCACGACCGTCGCAGCGCTGGCCGGCGCGCTGGTCTTCACCACGAGGTACCCGCCCCGGGCCTGACCGGCTCACGGCTCGACGAGCTCGGCGCGCCGGCCGGGGATGATGATGATCTTTTGTCGAGGGTCTCGACGGGCACAGGCGCGGTGCCGCCTTGCCAGATGACGATCGCGTCGTCGATCTCGGGCCCGTAGCCGCGGTCGTTCGGCGCGCAGGGGATCATGCGGGCCCAGCCCCGCATGGCGGGCGAGGCGTCGAACAGATCTCCGCCGACGGGGTTGTGATAGACGACATAGATGGCGCGCGGGCTGGCCGCCAGCGCGCGCTCAATTGCAGCCACCAGCTTGGCCATCAGCGGTGCCCCGAACGGGTCGTAAAGAAAGATGACCAGGTCGCCCGCGGGAAAAGGGAAGGCCGCTGCGTCGCCGGTTCAGCGACGGAGGTTAATACGGCTTCTCGCCCGGCTTGACGCCGAAGTCCGAGGCCGGCATCTGGACGCCGTTGACCATCGTTCCGCCGTTGTGGATGGCCGGAAACACCGGCTGCATGCTCTGCGGGAAGCCGAAGGTCGGTTTGGTCAGCTCGTTCAGATGGGCGATCTCGGTCGCCGACAACGTCACGTCGAGCGACTTCAGGTTGTCGTCCAGCTGGGCCAGCCGGCGGGCGCCGATGATCGTCGAGGTGACGCCGGGGCGCGATTGCACCCAGGCCAGCGCCACCCGCGCCACCGTGCTCTCGTGCGCCTTGGCGATGATCTCCAGCTCGTCGATCAGCTTGTAGGTGGCCTCGGTGAGGAAGCTGGCCACGAACGCGGCGCGATCGATCTTGTCCTTGCCCGCCGTGCGGCGGGTGTACTTCCCCGACAGGACGCCGCTCCGGAGCGGCGACCAGGGCGTGATGCCCAGGCCCAGCTCCTGCGCCATCGGCACCAGCTCCTGCTCGACGGTTCGCTGCAGCAACGAGTACTCGATCTGCAGGCCGATGAACGCCGACCAGCCGCGGAACGGCGCCATCACGTTCGCCTCCGCGATCTTCCAGGCCGGCGTGTCGGAGACGCCGATGTAGCGGACCTTGCCCGCGCGGACCAGGTCCTCCAGCGTGGCCATGGTCTCGTCGATCGGGGTGTGCAT
>CAZTZM010000106.1:0-23530 GCA_964618005.1 uncultured Myxococcales bacterium | reverse complement strand
TGACTCGGGCCGCGCCCTTCGAGCCCGCACGAAATGTGGGCAGGCGCCCGCCAGAGCATTTCTAGCGGCCGTCGCTTGCGGCTACCGCGCGGCGCGGACGCCACGCCCGAAACGAGGCTAACCGCCGCTTGGTCGCGCTCGCCGGACGCGCGGATACGGCGGGCTGGCGCCCGGGCCTCGAATCTACCCAGTCAGTTCAACCTGAAATGGGTCTCGGGGGAGAGGGGTCCGTGCTCCCCCTCAGACGTTGAACTTGAAATGGATCACGTCGCCGTCGCGGACGACGTAGTCCTTGCCTTCGAGCTGCAGCTTGGCGGCGGAGCGGCAGGTGGCTTCGGAGCCGAGCTTGATCAGGTCTTCCCACCAGATGACCTCGGCCTTGATGAAGCCGCGCTCGAAGTCGGTGTGGATGACGCCGGCGGCCTGCGGGGCCCTGGCGCCGCGCTTGACGGTCCAGGCGCGGCACTCGTCGGGGCCGGCGGTCAGGAACGTGATCAAATCGAGGATTTTGTAGGCCGTGCGGGCCACCGCGTGCAGGCCGGGCTCCTTGAGGCCCAGGCTCTCCAGAAAGGCGGGACGGTCGGCGGCGTCCAGGCCGGCGATCTCGGCCTCGGCGGCGGCGCAGATCACCACCACCGGCGCGTTCTCGGCGGCGGCGTGGGCCTTGAGGGCGCCGACGTACTTGTCGCTGTCGGCGCTCCCGAGCTGCTTCTCGGCGACGTTGGCGACGTAGAACACCTTCTTCAGGGTCAGGAGACCCAGGTCACGCACGAAGGCCTGCGCCTCGGCGTCCAGCCCCTGGGCGCGCGCCGGCTTGCCGGCGTCGAGGCCCGCCTTGAGCTTCTCGCACAGCTCCAGGATCAGCTTCTCGTCCTTGGGCGCGGTGCCTTTGAGGGCCTTCTTGGCGCGCTCGATCCGCTTGTCGACGGTTTCGAGGTCCTTGAGACAGAGCTCGGTGTCGATGGTGCCGACGTCGGCCACCGGATCGACGCGCCCCTCGACGTGGATGACGTTGTCGTCCTCGAAGCAACGGACGACGTGCGCGATGGCGTCGGTCTCGCGGATGTTGGCCAGGAACTGGTTCCCCAGCCCCTCGCCCTTCGACGCCCCGCGGACCAGGCCCGCGATGTCGACGAAGTTCACCGTCGCGGCGACCACCGACTTCGGGTGGTAGAGGGCCACCAGCGCGTCGAGGCGCGCGTCGGGCACCGGCACCACGCCGACGTTCGGCTCGATGGTGCAGAAGGGATAGTTCGCGACGGCGGCGCCAGCCGCCGACAGCGCGTTGAAGAGCGTCGACTTGCCCACGTTGGGCAAGCCGACGATGCCGCAAGAGATCGCCAATGTAAAACGCCTGTTGCCAGTCTAGGCGACCGGCCGAGCGGCGGCCTTAGCCAATCTTGCCGAAGAGCTGGAACGCGATCAGCAGACCGTAGATGACCAGCGACTCGATGAGCGCCAGACCGACGATCATCGGGACGAAGATCTTGCCCGAGGCCTGCGGGTTGCGCGCGATCCCCTCGAGGGCCGAGCCGGCGGCGCGACCCTGGCCGATGGCGCCGCCCAGGGCCGACAGGCCGATGGCGAGCGCGGCGGCGAGGCCGAGCCACTTGTCGCGGTCGGCGCGGGCGGCGTCGGTCGCCGCCTGGGCGAAGGCCGGGCTGGCGGTGAGAACGACCGCAGCGGCGACGCCGAGGGCGAGGAAGGGAAGAAAGGACTTGGAGGTGCGGCGCATTGGATTCGGGCTCCTGCTCGGTTGGTGTTTTTCGGGTGCGGACCTTAGCGGTAAACCGGCCTGGGGGCTAGGGGCTTTTCGTGTTCCTAGTGCTCTTCGTGCGCAACGGCCTGGCCGATGTAAACGGTGGAAAGCAACGAGAAGACGACCGCCTGGACGACGGAGACGAACACGCCCATCACCAGGAACGGGACGGGGACCAGGAACGGGATGATGGCGAAGAACGCCAGCACCACCGCGTGGTCGGCGGCGATGTTGCCCAGCAAACGCATCGACAGCGACACGGGGCGCGCCAGGTGGCTGACGATCTCGATCGGGATCATGAGCGGCGCCAGCCACCAGACCGGCCCCATGAAGTGCTTGAAGTACTTGATCCCATGCGACTTCACGCCGAACACGTGCGTCAGCAGGAAGATCATCAGCGACAGCATCAGGTTGGTCTTCAGCGTGTCGGTGGGGGGCAAGAAGCCCGGGATCAGGGCCAGCAGGTTCGAGAACAGGATGAAGAAGAACAGCGTGCCGATGAGCGGCAGGTAGCGGCGGGCTTCCTTCTCGCCCATCACGCTGGCCATCAGGTCGAAGATCGTGTCCGCCAGCGTCTCGAACAGGTTGCGCAGGCCGAACTTGGGCGGCGGCACCAGGCCGCCGTCGGGGCTGGTGTTCACGGCCCGCGCGTAGCGGCTGGCGCCGTAGAGCAAGAACAACAGGACCAGCACCGCCCCCAGCACGTGATCGAGCTGGAAGTGCGTGGTCTGGAACATCTGCCAGGTCCAGGTCCGCCCCAGCGAGCCTTGCAGCGACTCGTAGAAGGACTTGTAGCCGGGGAGAAATTCGAACCAGGTTGCGTGCGGGTTCATCGGGTTTGCGCCTCCGCTTCTACCGCGCGTCCGGAGATCCCCACCAGCAGGATCGAGATCACCAGCACGGAAAATCCCAGCGCGAACGGCAGCACCGCCAGCTTGGCCACGCGCAGGGCCACGAAGACCAGCGCGAACAGCGCCGTCATCTTGCCGAGCAGGCCCAGCGCCAGCGCGGTCAGCGAGCCGGCCGAACCGCCGTCGCGCGCGGCCGCCACGGCCCGCGCGCCCAGGCGCGCCAGAACGTAGAAATCGGCGCAGGCGATCAGCGCGCCGGCGGCGGCGCCGGCCGTGCCCCGCGGCCCCCAGACGATCCCGGCCAGCGCGGTCAGCGCGACCGCCAGGACGGCGTTGGCGCGGGTGATCCGCTTAACCGCCGCGGTTCCGGGGCCCGTCATCGGCTGACCCCTCCTCGCGCTTGTACGCACGGGTGACCCGCACCAGCGCTTTGACGGCGGCGCCGATTCCAGAGGCGAGTCCCAGATAGCCGAGCCAAGGTTGCGTTCCGAGTTTGTGGTCGAGGTAGTGTCCGCCGAGGTACCCGATGCAGATCGCGGCAGCGATCTCGATGCCGACGGCGCCGGTGGTGCCGGCGATCCGCCACATCTTTTTCGCTTCCGGGTCGATGGGCGGCGTTCCGGTAACACGCCCGGGGGCTGAAATCAAGGCAGATCCGCGCGCGCGGCGCCTCGATTGGCCCTATCCCGCGGCGGCGACCTCGGCCAGCGCCTCGCGGGCGGCGGTGGTGAAGGCGTTGATCTCCTCCAGCGTATGGGCCAGGGAGATGAACCCGGCCTCGAACTGGGCCGGGGGGAGCATGAACCCGCGTTCCAGCATCCCGTGGAAGAACTTGGCGTAGCGGTCGGTGTTCGACTTCTTGGCGCTGGCCAGGTCGACCACCTCTTCGGGCGAGAAGAACAGCGTGAACGCCGAGCCGACGCGCTGCACGCGGGCGGTGACGCCGCTGCGGCGGATGGCGCGCGCCAGGTCGTCCTCCAGCACGCGGCCGATCCCCTCCAGGGCCACGAAGGCATGCTCGTCGAGGCGCTTCAGCGTGGCCAGCCCGGCGGCCACCGCCACCGGGTTTCCGGACAGCGTCCCGGCCTGATAGACCGGGCCGGCCGGCGCGATCACGTCCATGACGTCGGCACGGCCGCCGTAGACCCCGAACGGCATGCCGCCGCCCACCACCTTGCCCAAGCAGGTGAGGTCGGGGCGCACGCCGTAGAGCTGCTGCGCGCCGCCGCGCGCCACGCGGAAGCCGGTGATCACCTCGTCGAAGATCAGCAGCGTCCCGTGCTCGTCGCAAAGCGAGCGCAAGAGCGGCAGGTAAGCCGGGCGCGGCAGGACCACGCCCATGTTGGCCGGGATCGGCTCGATGATCAGCGCCGCGATCTCGTCGCGGTGCTCCTCGAAGGCCGCCCGCATGGCGTCGAGATCGTTGAAGGGGACGACCAGCGTGTCGGCGACCGAGGCCGGGCTGACGCCGCTCGACCCCGGGAGCCCCAGCGTGACGACGCCGGAGCCGGCCTTGGCCAGCAGGCTGTCGGCGTGGCCGTGGTAGCCGCCGTCGACCTTGATGATGCGGTGGCGGCCGGTGAAGCCGCGCGCGGCGCGCAGCGCCGACATGGTCGCCTCGGTGCCGGACGACACGAAGCGCATCTTCTCGAGCGCCGGCATGATGAACCGGATCAGCTCGCCCAGCTCCACCTCGCGCGCGGTCGGCGCGCCGAAGCTGGTGCCGCTGGAGGCGGCGTGGATGATCGCCGCCACCACGTCCGGGTCGGCGTGGCCCAGGATCAGCGCCCCCCACGACCCCAGGAAGTCGACGTATCGGTTGCCGTCCACGTCGTAGACGTAGGGGCCCACGCCGCGATCGATGAAGACCGGCGTGCCGCCGACCGACTTGAAGGCCCGCACGGGCGAGTTCACCCCGCCCGGGAAGAGGGCGTTGGCGCGCTCGAACAGAGAGGTGGAGCGCGGGCGCTTCGAACCGGGATTGGTCGCCATGAACTACGACTCGTCCCCGCCGCCGTTCTCGTCCCCGTCGCCGTCCTCGTCCTCGTCTTCGTCCTCGTCAGCGGCCGCCTCGTCGCCCAGGTCCTCGGCGGCCAGCGGCTCCGTCTGCTGCTCGGCGCGCGCGGCGGCGACCTCGGGAGCCACCTCGCTCTCGCCCTCTTCCTTCTCGGCCATCCGCTCCAGGGCCACGACCTTCTCGTCGGTCTCCAGGCGAATGAGGCGCACGCCCTGCGTGTTGCGGCCGATGGTCGGGATGCCGTCGACCGGCATGCGGATCAACTTGCCGCCGTCGGTGATGAGCATCAGATCGTCGTCGTCGCTGACCAGGCGCAGGCTGACCACCTTGCCGTTGCGCTCGGTGGTCTTGATGGTGATGACCCCCTTGCCGCCGCGGTTCTTGGTGGGGTAGTCGCTGGTCGGCGTCCGCTTGCCGTAGCCGTGCTCGCACACGGTCAGCAGCGTGGCCGGCTCCTCGCGCGGGACCACCGCCATGCCGACAACTTGGTCCGTGTCGCCGTCGCGCAGCCGGATGCCGCGCACGCCGCGGGCGCTGCGCCCCATCGGGCGGACGTTCTCCTCGCGGAAGCGGATGGCCCAGCCGTTACGCGTGCCGATCAGGATGTCGGCGGCGCCCTCGGTGATCCGCACGCTGACCAGATCGTCGTCGTCGGGGATGGTCAGCGCGATGATGCCGGAGCTGCGGATGTTGGCGAAGGCGTCCAGGGACGTCTTCTTGATGTAGCCGAGCCGGGTGGCCATCACCACGAACGCGCCCTCCGAGAACTCGCGCACCGGCAGCAGCGCCACCACTCGCTCGCCCTCCTGCAGGGGGATCAGGTTCACGAACGCCTTGCCCTTGGCGGTGCGGCCGGCCTGCGGGACCTCCCAGATCTTCTTGGAGTAGGCGCGCCCCTTGTTGGTCAGCATCAGCAGCGTGTCGTGGGTCGACGCCACGAACAGCTGCGCCACGAAGTCCTCTTCGTGGGTGGCGGCGCCGGTGATGCCGCGCCCGCCGCGCCGCTGGGCGCGGTAGAGCGTCTTCGGGTTGCGCTTGACGTAACCGCCGTGGGTGACGGTCACGACCATCTCCTCCTGCACGATCATGTCCTCGACGTTGATGTCGACGTCCATGTCCATGATCTCGGTGCGGCGGTCGTCGCCGAACTCGGCCTTGACCGCCTCCAGCTCGGTGGTCACGACCGACATGAGGATCTTGTCGCTGCCCAGGATCTCCTCCAGGCGGGCGATCAGCGCGCCGACCTCCTTGATCTCGGCGAGCAGCGCCTCGCGCTCCAGGCCGGTCAGCTTGGCGAGCCGCATGTCCAGGATCGCCTGCGCTTGCCGCGCCGACAGCTCGAAGCTGGACATCAGGCCCGCCTTCGCGGTCTCGGTGTCCTTCGAAGAGCGGATCAGATCGATGACGGCGTCGATGTTGTCGACGGCGATCTTGAGCCCCTCGAGGATGTGCATCCGATCGCGGGCCTGGCGGAGATCGTAGAGCGTCCGCCGCGTCACCACGTCGCGCCGGTGCGCGATGTAGTTGGTGAGCGCCTTCTTCAGCGACAGGATCTGCGGGCGGCCGTCGACGATCGCCAGCATGTTGATGCCGAACGACTCCTGCAGCGGCGTCATCTTCCAGAGGTTGTTCTGGACCACCTCCGGGACCGCGTCCTTCTTGAGGTCGACGACGATCCGCATGCCGTCGCGGTCGGACTCGTCGCGCAGATCGGAGATGCCTTCGATCTTCTTGTCGCGGACCAGCTCGGCGATCTTCTCGATCAGCTTGGCCTTGTTGACCTGGTACGGGATCTCCGTGGCCACGATCGACTTGCGGCCCGTCTTGGCGTTCTCCTCGACGCTGGTGCGGCCGCGCATCAGGATGGCGCCGCGGCCGGTCTCGTAGGCGGCGCGGATGCCGTTCTTGCCGTTGATGAAGCCGCCGGTCGGGAAGTCGGGGCCCGGGACGATCTCCATCAGCTCGTCGGTGGTGATGTCCGGGTTGTTGATGACGGCGATGGTCGCGTCGATCACCTCGCGCAGGTTGTGCGGCGGGATATTGGTCGCCATCCCCACCGCGATGCCGGCGGCGCCGTTCACGAGCAGGTTCGGGAAGCGCGCCGGCAGGACCGTCGGCTCCGTCTCCTTGTCGTCGTAGTTGGGCTGGAAGTCGACGGTCTCCTTGTCGATGTCGGCCAGCAGCTCGCCGCCGATCTTCTCCATCCGGCACTCCGTGTACCGGTAGGCCGCCGCCGAATCGCCGTCGACGGAGCCGAAGTTCCCCTGACCGTCGATGAGCGTGTAGCGCATCGCGAAGTCCTGCGCGAGGCGCACCAGCGCGTCGTACGCCGCCGTGTCACCGTGCGGGTGGTACTTGCCGAGGACGTCGCCGACCACGCGCGCGCACTTGATGTACGGCCGGTTCCAGAAGTTCGAGAGGCCGAACTGCGTGTAGAGGATGCGCCGGTGGACCGGCTTCAGCCCGTCCCGCGCGTCGGGCAGCGCGCGCGAGACGATGACGCTCATGGCGTAATCCATGAACGCCGACTTCATCTCCTCCTCGATCGCGATCGGGATACGGTTTCCAGCGAATGGGGCGGCGCCGTCAGCGCTCATGCGGCTCTTTCTGGTCTCCCGAAGTCAGGTAGAAGACAGGTGGGAAAGCGGGTGGGAAAACGGGTCGCGGCATTATGGACCAGCCGGGGGCCGGACGGGGCGAAAAGTCGTGGTTATGACAAGGGGGATGCCCTTGCTCGAGCGCGAACAGATCCTCCCGGCGCCCCGCGACCGCGTGTTCCCATTCTTCGCCGACGCGCACAACCTGGAGCGGCTCACCCCGCCCGCGCTGCGCTTCCGCATCCTGACCCCGGGGCCGATCGAGATGCGCCCGGGCGCGGTGATCGACTACCGGCTGTCGCTGATGGGCGTGCCGTTCCGCTGGCGCACCGTGATCGAGGCGTGGGATCCGCCGCACCGGTTCGTCGACGTGCAGACCAAGGGACCCTACAAGCTGTGGCGCCACACCCACACCTTCGACGACGCCGGGGCCGACACCCGCATGTCGGACCGCGTCGAATACGCGCTGCCGTTCGGTCCGCTGGGCGGGTTGGTCCAGCGCCTGTTCGTGGCGCGCCAGATCGAGTCGATCTTCGCCCACCGGCAGAAGATCGTCGCCGAGCTCTTCCAGCGGGGGGTGCCACAGAAGGACTAGGTTTCCCGCATGGTGAGCACGCCCTGGAAGCGGAAGAACCCGAAGGCGAAGGGCCAGAGGACGACGCTGACCGAGGCCAGCCGGAGCAAGGCGCGCGCGCGAGCCGCGGCGGCGGGGCGGAAGTACCCGAACCTGGTGGACAACATGTGGGCGGTTCGGCAGCAAGAGGCGGCGGCGGGGCGGCCTGGCAAGAAAATCCTGCCGGCGAAGAAGAAGCCGCGCTGAGGTCACAGCCGAGTCGGATGGCACGAGCCTGGCAACCCAGAGCTTCATGACGAGCTCCGTTTGCGTCGCCAGCCGATCCCGCGAGCTTTGCTGAACAACTCCGGCGAAAGGGCCGGATCTCGTCCCATCACCGGACATCTCGTCCGGCCGCCGGACAGTCGGCGGCGCCGTACGCCCGTCCCATCTCCGACACCACACCTGAAGGACGCTGCCGGCGGACCCGACACGGCGCGGTCGAGTTACCCGACGCCCTCCGCCGCAAGTACCCGTCCGCTCCACGCGAATGGTGCTGGCAAGGGATCTTCCCCGCCTCCCGGTCCTATTTCTGCGCCGAAACCGGCGAGACGCGTCGCCATCACCTGCACGAATCATCCGTCCAGCGCGCCGTCGCCATCGCCGCGCGTGCAGCCGGCATCCCCAAAACCGCGACCCCCCACACCCTCCGGCGCTCCTTCGCCACGCACCTGCTCGAAGACGGCTACGACATCCGCACCATCCAAGAGCTCCTGGGCCACAGGGATGTCAGCACCACGATGATCTACACCCACGTCTTGAACCGCGGCGGCCGCAGCCCCCTGGACCGATGACGCGGGCCCCTGTTTTTCCTTCCCGCCACTCAAACCCCGCGCGGCCCTTATCACGTTATGCCGCGGCACCGCCCTACCACCCGCGCCCTCCCGCCGCGCAACCAGGCGCAATGACTGCCTCCGAGCCGCCCGCTCGCCTGCAGCACCTGCGTGAATAAAAGTCACCCCTGCGGGACAATAGGAGTTAGCCAGATGATCTCGCGACGAATGGTCATTCACGCCTTGGTCGTCGCGGTCGGTTGCGCGGCCGCAGGCCTCGCTTCGGGCAATCAGGAGAAGTTCTCGGACGTCATCGCGCGAGAGGTCCGCAAGGGCGACGGCACGAAGGTTGACCTGGGACGGCTCATCGACGTTCCTTGGGACCGAATGTTCGTATTCGCGCCGTACACGTCCCTTAAGGACGCTCAGAAGGTGCTTCCTGGTGCGTGGTCCGCTGCCGATCACGACGGGTTGGAAATGCGGGATGATATCTGCGTTCTGGCGTTCTTCGACCACGCCCGGCGGGCAGTTCGTGTCACGCAGCCTCGGGGCAGCGGGGACTTTGCCGGCGCCGTGAGGAAGGGTGGCTACTCCAGGAGCGAGGCCGTCTTCGAAGTCAGTAGAGGCCACCTGGTACCGTGAGCACTGGCTAACAACGTGTTGCAGCGGACGGCGCTTGCGCGCCGCCGCTGAACACGCGATCGTTAGCCAGACTCGGACCGAACGTGCTGCGTCTAGGACACAGAATGGTTGCCCTCGTGGGAGGTATGGCCGCGACCATCGGTGCCGCATCGGTAGGCCTGTTACTTCTTGGAAATCTCGTCGATCGAGCGAACGCGAGCGGCGACCGGTGCGAAGCCGGAGCGATGAGGCGTCACGAAGACGGTACCAAGCGAGTAAAGCTCGGCCCGACAGGACTCTATTACTTCGAGAGCGAGAATTCTCTCAGACTCGCGGTCGAAATGGCGTCCGACAGGCGAGGCTCTTACTACATCGTGTATGTGTGGACAGCCGAAGCGTGGGTGCATGAGATGCCCGAATGGTGTCGGCATCGACGAGAGGAGATTCTCCCGGAAATCAAGCGCCTCACCTCAGGCAGGCGCATCGAGTGGGTAGAGGTCAACCAGGGGGTGTCCTCAATTAAGGCACACCAGGATGCAGGCGATGTGGACGGCCGCCAAATAGTTGGTGGCCGTCTTCTCGTAGCGGCTGGCGACGGCTCGGAAGCGTTTGATGTCATGGAAGAAGCGCTCGACGTTCCCGCGAAGGCGATAGAGGGCGCGAGACTTACGGCGGCGGTTGTACTTTCGCGTGGGATTCATCGCGATGACGGGCTTCATGCCTCGCCGCCTGACCGCGCTGACGATCGCGTCGGAGTCGTACCCCGCATCTGCGACGAGAGCTTTGCCGGTCGCGTGCTCGATCAGGTGCTCTGCTTCCGTCGAGTCGTGCTGCTGGCCGGGCGTGAGGATGATGTGAAGCGGCTTCCCTTCGCTAGTGGTGATCGCGTGGAGCTTGGACGAAAAACCTCCTCGAGAGCGGCCCAGAGCATTGCATCGGACCCCCCGTTTCCACCGGCCGCATCCTGGTGCGCCCGGACCACTGTGCCGTCGATGAGCGAGCCAACGTCGTCATCAACGCGCAGCGCTTTGAAGACCTTCTCCCAGACACCCCGCTTGGCCCAACGGGCGAAGCGGTTGTATGTGGTTTTCCAGGGACCATATCGCTCCGGGATGTCTCGCCACGGCGCTCCGGTCTTGAGCCGCCACATCACTGCGTTGACGAACGCGCGGTCTCCGCGCTGGGATCGCGGTCCCGGCTGGACTGGCAGCAGGTCTTTTACCTGCGCCCATTGGGCGTCGCTGAGTTCGTGTCGGTGCACACGAATTGTTGGTCATGCCCCGATCTCCAGGGCAATTTTTCCGCCCTCAGTAATTGAGGACACCCCCTAGTCCCCTGGATCCGTGATTCCTTGAACGATTCGGTGCCGCCAACCGATCGACTTCACGAAGAAAAAGCCGGGCCGGTTCTTCAAGGCATCTCGATTTCACGGGACTAGCAAATGCTGGCTAAACTAACCCATAATGGTTTTGCAGCGGTCGATCGTCCTTCCTCGCTTCGCCCCGCTCGGGCGGCCGTTCGCCGCTGAACACCAACACGTTAGCCGGATCGTCGAATGACACCCGAGGAGCGCATCCGCCAGGCACGAGAGAACCCAGCGCCTTATGAGGATCGGTACGTCGCTCTCGTTGACGTCCTGGGCTGGTCTGAGATCGTTGCGCGGTCCGTGACGGATCCCTCGGTGCTACCGCACGTTGCAGAGGCTGCGGAGCTCATCGGGTATGCTCGCGAGTGGGCGGACAACGCGAACGCGATAAGCCGCGATTCCAGCCCGAGGGACGGCGGACCTCTGGAGCTCGATGTTCGAGCGTCCCATTTCTCGGACCACTTTGTATTTTCACTCCCAATCTCGTCGACGGCGGAAGTGGGTCTTATGGGGATGGTCGGGCAACTGTGCATCAACCTTCTCGATCGCGGTCACTACACACGCGGCGCGATCGTTCGTGGACTCGTTCGTCACACGCCGAGCGTTCTTTACGGCCCCGCGGTCATCGAAGCACACAAGATCGAGAGCTGCGTAGCCAAATACCCGCGGGTGGTGCTTACGCCAGAGGCTACGGCCGCGTTCGAAAGTCAATGGGGGCTCAGGAAGGACTTCGATGGTCTGACACATCTGGACTATCTGCGTCCGTATAAAGCGACAGCCGAGACTGTTGGATGGCTGGAAGGTTTAAGGGCCACAGTCGATCGCAAGGCTGACAACGATGCGGCTCGACTCGATCTGCTCTCGAAGCACTGGTGGTTCATGGGCTACGTGGATGAGGTCTTGGCGCGCGCGAGGGCCGAGGTGACCGGCTGACCGCGCGTTGCAGCGGACGGCGCTTGCGCGCCGCCCCTGAACGCGAGATCGTTCGCCGGACGAGATATGACGAGGGACTGGCCATTCTTCGATCCGCCCAACGTCGCAACATTCACGACGTGCAAGGTCTTGGACGAAGGTCACCCGATACTTCTCGTGACTCACGATGAGGATGACGGGGCTTGGCAGTTCCTGTGTGGCACGACGAACGAGCCGCGCGATGGTCGCATCGTGGGATTGGATTGCATTGTCGCCGGTGATCCGTCGGTGATCGAGCTTGCCGACCTTCCACTCGGATGGCGAGCGTGGCGAGCGTCGCCCGCGGACGCGTGGCATCGAGAGACAAAGGCTCCTCGTGACGAGCCGTAGCCGTCTAATGAGTCATCTCGAGGAAGCTGAAACTTGGTGGACCTCTGGCGAAACTGAACTGACATGAAGTTACAGCGAACGATTGTCCTTCCTCGCTTCTCTCGGACGTATGCTCGCCGCTGAACACCAGGTCGTTATCGAAACGAACCAAGCGCAATGGCTAACCCAGACTTCACCGTGACTGTTCGAGCCTTCCGATCGGCTGATCGCGAACAGGTTGAGCGGCTCTGGGATCTGGTATTCCCTGATGATCCACCTTCGAATGCGCCCGCTGTATTGGTCGACACCAAGCTCAAAGTTCAGCCGGAGTTGTTTCTCGTCGCCGTTGCAGACCGCGCGATCGTCGGGGCCGTAATGGCCGGCTTCGACGGAGTCAGGGGCTGGATTCACCACCTGGCCGTCTCGCCCGACCGCCGTCGCCGCGGCATCGCCACGGCGCCTGTACGTGCGGCCGAATCGAGGCTAGGCCGTTTGGGATGCCCGAAGGTCAACCTTCAGATTCGGTCAACAAATTCAGACGTGGTCGCCTTCTATCGCCGGCTTGGCTACGGCGTCGAGGATCGTGTGAGCATGGGCCGTCGACTTTGAGGGAGGTGGATAACATGGCATTGCAGCGGAAGATCGGCCTTCCTCGCTTTGCTCAGGCGGCCGCTCGCCGCTGAACGCCCGTCGTTAGACAGACTCTGAGGGACGCCCCGTCGCCACCCGAAAAGAGTACATTCCCGAACATAGGAGCGCTTTACATGCGAGCTTGTCGGAGGACGTTGGGCCTGTGGGAGGTTGTGGTTTTGCTGGCGGTTGTCGGCTGCACGGGCACCCTACCCGAAGGCGGCACCGGCGCCGGCAGCGGCGGCGTGGGCCCGGGCGGAACGTCCGGCTCGGGCGGCCTCCCGATGACGGGTGCCGGAGGGACCGCGGGAAGGTCGACGGTTCCTGACATGCACCGCGCAAGCGCGGCGGCTTGTTCAGCCGAGCTGGCCGAAGCCGGCGTGCCGACCTCGACCTATGACGGCGGATACTCCCCTGGCCCGACGGCGCCGGACGGCGGCATCATCACCTGTGCCTCGGACAGCGACTGTCCGCCCTGTCAAAATGGACAGCTAGATCGCTGCCACAGCGTCCTCCAAACCCTGCACGGTCCCTGGTGCATATGCGACCAATGCAATACCGATCAGGATTGCGGTCCCGATGCCGTGTGCGTTTGCAATCAACATGGCTGGTCGGGCGCGACGTACGAGAACGTGTGCGTGGCGGCGCAATGCCGGGTCGACGCCGACTGTGGGCCCGGCGGATTCTGTTCTCCCTCCATCGGTCCCTGCGGGGCCACGCAGGGCTACTACTGCCACACGGCCGCCGACCCGTGCTGGAGCGACACCGACTGCACGGCCGAGACCGCCTGTATCTATTCGCTCGCGACGGGCGCCTGGGGTTGTGGCTCGGTTGCCTGCGGCGGGTAGCGCCGTGAGGATCGAGTTTGTGTGTCACCCAGCGCAGAGCGACGCGCCGCAGGTGAACGCCGCCACGGTCGGCGAATAGACGCAGGCGTTCTCGCCGCAACTCTGGCAGTCGCTCGCGGCGTCGACGCATGTGTCGGACGACGTGTGGCAGTAGAAGCCTTGGAACGATCCGCAGTAGCCGCGGCTGGGCGAGCAGTAGCCCCCGACGCCGCAGTCAATGTCGGCGTGGCAGTTCGCTGGAACGCAGACGTTGGGGTGATATGCGGCGTTGCCGCCGTAGTAGTCGGTCGAGCAGGCGCAGACGGAGTTGGGTCCGCAATCGGCGTCGGTCAGACAGGCGTCGAACGAACACTGCCCATGCAGACAGTTGGAGTAGAACGAATACGAAGCGTCCGTGGCGCAGTCAGCGCTGGTCGCGCAGCTCGCGACGCCGCCGTCAGGTGAAGGCGGCTGGTTCTGGGTGGGGCTGCAGGCCGTCGCGCTCACGCGATGCTCGCTGGGGACCTCGCCGGCGGCCGGTTTCAGACAGGCCGCCGGGCCCCCGCCGGTGCCGAACGGACCGCTGATGCCGCCCGTGCCCAGCTGCCCGCCGCTTCCGACGATCCCGCCGGTCCCGACCATGCCGCCCATCCCGGTGCTCCCTCCGGTGCCGGTTTCAGGTCCGGTCAGGGACGCGCCGCATCCGACCGCCCCCCAAACCAGGGCAGCCGCCGTGACCAGCAGGAGATTTCGTTCGTTCGCGTTCATGTGTGCACCCCGACGAGTCAAAGAGAATGGAGATAGGTGAGTAAGTCCTGGCGGTCGGCGTCGGAGAGATCGAGCCCGAAGAGGTGGCCCGGCACCGCTCCCGCGCCGTGGAGCCGCTGCGTGAATGTGTCCGTGAGGCGCGCTGGATCGAACATGGCGTCGACCGAAGGGAGCGTTCCATCGTGGAGCAACGGCCCGCGCGTGCCGACGCCGCGAAGCGACGGCACCCGGTAGGTCCCCGTCCCGCGATCGGCCGAGAGCCCGATCGTCGGATCGGTCCCGATGACCGCCAGCGGGACCGGCTCTCCTGTGAACGCCGGCGGCACGTGGCAAGAGGAGCACGTCGCCTCGAACAACCCGGCGCCGTTGGGCGAGGCCGCGGCGGCGGCGGCCGGCGGCGGCAACGAATCGGCCAGTGAATCGACGTAGGCCGCAAGCGCCAGGGCCACGACACGCGGCGGGCGCACCACCTGGCCCCAGTCGGTGATGAGGAGCGTCTCGATCCGGATGGCCAGCGTCGTCAGATCGCGCGCCCGGATCGTGGCGTCCTGCTGCAGGTAGGTGAGGAAGTGAACCGGACGCAGGTCGGGAATCCGCACCGGCTCGGTCCCCGCCTCCGTGGTCACATCGACCCGTCCCGGTCCCCAGGCGGCCCGCGGATCCGCCGAGCCCGCCGCCGAGATCCCCTGGGCCGCCAAGACGGCGGCGCCGAGATCGAGCGCGGCGTTGGGCGTACCCGGCGAGATCCCGCCGCCGGTGAGGGCGGCTGAGTGGCAACTGGAGCAGGTGAGCGCTACCGCCACCGAGCCGTCGGCCATCTCGGCGCGCACGAGACCGCCGACCCCCTGGCCGTCGTCGACCCATAGGCCGGCACGCTCGGCCGCCGCGCGCGAGGTCAGGCCCACCCGGAGGTACTGCGCCAGCTGGGCCGGGTATCGCTCGAACGCCGCCTTCCCGAGCGCCAGGAGCGCCGGATCGTTCGGGGACGTGACCGACGCCGGCAGCGGCAGGGGCGCCGGATCTGTAGCCAGCGCGGTCGCGGATGCGCCGCCCGGGGCGTCCAGCTCGGCGGCCGCGATCGGCTCGGCCGGCGGGTTCCATTCGGGCAACCGATCCCAATCGGACGCATCGTCCGTCGCGTAGTGCGAAAGACGCAGCGCCGAGTAGCCGTTGCTCGGGTTCACCAGCGACTCCGTCAGCTCCGCGCGCGCGAACGCCGGGTCCGTCAGGTAGCCGGACGTCGGCGAGATGCTCGACGGCGGCATCTCGCAGCCGAGCACGAGCCCCAGCCCCAAGGCGGCAACCAGAGCGACCTCCTGCTTCATCCCCCGCGCCGACACGGTCACCGGGATCATGATGCAAGGGGAAGGCCGACGGAGGTCCACGGAAATAGCGGAGATCGCCCCTGAGGCCCTTCGATTTTTTGAGGGCACCACGGCGACCTTGTCGCGAAGATCAGCGGTCGATCTGCGACCGTCGAAGACCGCGGGGCACCTGTCGTTTGTGGCGCCTTCGCGAGGCGAAGCGGGATACGCGGGCCGATAGCTCAGCGCGGAATCAGCCGCCCGGCCGCCGCTTCCAGGCGCCGGAACTCTTCGATCTGCACCAGGAAGACCGGCACGATCTCGGGGTCGAACTGCGCGCCGGTGCAGCGCTCCAGCTCGCCGCAGGCGATCTCGTGGGGCAGCGCCTTGCGGTAGGCGCGGTCGGAGGTCATGGCGTCGTAGGCGTCGGCGATGGCGACGATGCGGCCGATGAGCGGGATGTGGTCGCCGACCAGGCCTTGCGGGTAGCCCGAGCCGTCCCAGGCCTCGTGGTGGCAGTAGCAGCCGGGGACGATGTCGCGCATGAACGGGATCGGCTCCAGGATCCGCTTCCCCTTGGCGGGGTGCGAGCGGAACATGGCCAGCTCCTCCGGCGTCAGCTTGCCGGGTTTGTTCAGCTTGTCGTTGCGCACGCCGATCTTGCCGACGTCGTGCATGAGGCCGACCTTGACGATCGTCTCGATCTCGGGCCCCGGCATGCGCAGGCCGATGGCGATCAGACGCGCGTACATCGCCACCCGCTCGGAGTGGCCGCGCGTGTAGCGGTCCGACTCTTCCAGGGCGTGGGCGAAGCCGATGATGGTCTGCTTGAAGTTCTCTTCCAGCGAGACGTTGGCGCGGGTCAGATCCTTGTTGGCGTCGACCAGGTGCTCGTAGAGGCGCGCGTTCTCGATCGAGACCGCGGCGCGGCTGGCCAGCACGTACAGCATCTTGCGCTGGCCTTCGCTGAACTTGTTGCCGCGGGTGTAGCTGTAGGCGTTCAGCATCCCGATGATGCGGCCATTCAGCTTCAGCGGGATGCTGCACAGGCTGACCAGGCGGCGATCGAGCTCGCGCGGCGGCGCGGCCAGGAACTGGTACGACCGGCTGCCGTGGACCAGCAGCGGCCGGTCCTCGTGGAACAGCGGCAGCGCCTCTTCCAGGTTCAGCGGCGGCGCTTCGACGCCCGGATCGGCGCGCTCGGAGACCTTCCGCATCCGCTCCGAGAACCGCCCAGGGCGTTTGGGATCCTCCAGCAGCAGGCTCACCACGTCGGCGTCGACGGTGTCGATCGTCGCGTCCAGCACCAGGTCCAGGACCTTCTCGACCGACAGCGAGGTCGCGATCGCCTCGCTGATCTTGTAGATCGAGAGGGCGTCCTTGAGGCGGATGTTCTCGTGCTGCAGGCGCTGGCGGTCCAGGCCGCGCTGCACGATGTGGATGACCTCCTCGACCTTGAACGGCTTGAGGATGTAGTCGTAGGCGCCCTTCTTCATCGCCTCGATCGCCGTCTCGACGGTGCCGAAGCCGGTCATGATGACCGTGATGACCGGGATGCTCTCCTCGGTGATGCGCTGGATCAGCTCCAGGCCGCCCAGGTTGGGCATCTTCAGATCCGAGATGACCAGGTTGTAGCTGCGCTTGTGCAGCTCATCGAGCGCCAGGGCGCCGTCCTCCACCGCGTGGACGACGTAGCCCTCCATGGTCAGGAAGTCCGCCAGGATCTCGCGGATCACCTTCTCGTCGTCGACGACCAGGATCCGGGCGGTCTCCATGGCCGGGACATAGTCCGCCCGTTCGGGCCGACTCTGGGCCGCCTCGGCGCGGGCCGCGGTGGCGCTGGCCAGCAGGGTCTCTCGGTCGCTCGTGCTCAAGAACTCCCTGGCTTCGAGCCTAGTCCAGCCCGCCGGGGATGACCAGCGGGAAGGACCCTCCTAGCCCTTCATCTTGGACTGCTGCTCGGTGAGCTGCTTCCAATCGGCTTCCTTGTCCTGCGTCGACTTCTGTTCCGAGTCGGCCTTCTTCTTGGCCGACTGCCAGTCCTCGTTCTTGTCCTTCCACTGGTCCTCGAAGTTCCCGACGGAGAAGTCCGACGACGGCTTGATCCCCTTCTGCTGGGCCAGCTTGGCCTTCTCCAACTCGACCTTCGCGCGGGCGGCCGCCTCGTGGGCGTCTGCGGCCTTGGCGGTCGCCTCCAGCCAGTCTTCCTTCTGGCTCAGCCAGGCGAGCTTGGCGTCCGCCGCCTTCACGCCCAGGTCGGCGACCTCCTTGCCGTGGCGCGCGGCGTTGGCCCGGTTCTCGTCGTGCGACGCGTTGGCCGACTCCTGCTCGGTGCCCGACTTCTGCACCTCCAGATCGGCCTGTTCCTTTTCGGCCTTGGCGATGTCGCGATCGCGGCCCAGCGATTCCAGCTGGGACTTGGCGGTGCGCTGCTCGCTGCGCGCCACCTCCAGGTCATTTTCGGCGGCGAAGACCGCCTGCTTGTCGCCGGCCTGGACGGAGTCGATGGACGAGTCGTCGACCTGGTACTTGAGCCCCCCGCCGCACCCGGCGAACCCGCCGGCGGCCACGGGGAGCAGGAAGGCGAGCAGGGGACCCAGGGTGGAGCGTCGCGTGGTGGTCATGATCACCCATGGTTGGACAGCCCCCGCGGCGCCGTCAAGAGACCACGGTGTCGGGTCAACGGGCCTCCCGCGGCCACCCTAGCGGCCGCGGGCGCTGCGCAGTATAGTCGCGGTTTCGGAATTTCAGGCGGCGCCCTGGATGCGCCGCGCCGTTAGAGCCCCCTCTTCAGGACCCTCTCAGCGCCGGAGCAAGACTATGCGTTTAAAGACCTCGTCGAGCCTATTGTCGATCGCGATCCTCTCGTGTGGCCTGGTCGCTGGCGCCGGATGCGCCGGCGTCAAATCGAAGGAGAGCAGCGGCAGCGGAGGGACCACCGGAAAAGGCGGCAGCGGTGGCAGCGGCGTGGTGACGGGGACCGGCGGCACGCCGCAGAATCTCCCGGTCACGCCGATCAGCGGCAGCTTCAGCTGCACGGATTTCGATACCAGCGGCGCCTGCGTCAGCTTCGACACCGGCACGGAGTCGCAGTTCGGCAACGGCAGCTCGGGGTCGACGACGATCGCCTACCCGCTCGACGGCGCGCTGTTCCCGGGGAACCTGGGGCCGATCCAGGTCCAGATGACCACCCCGGGCACCTCGGCCCGCATCACGCTGCAGACGACCAGCAGCAGCAACGTCAACGTGCAGTACTTCGGGACCTGCGAGTCGGCGCCGGGCAGCGGTTGCTCGGTGACGTTGCCGGTGCAGTTCACGGAGATGCTGATCCCGGCCTGCCAGACCGAGGACATCCAGATCACGGCCAGTGTCCTCAGCGGCTCGTCGCCGACCGGCGACTCGCCGCCCATCAACGTGGCCTGGGCGGCCTCGGGGCTGACCGGCGGTCTCTACTTCTGGACGGTCGTGCCGAACCCGCCCAAGAAGTCGGACACCGGCGACATCCCCACGCCGCCGACGTACATCCTGCTGGACCCGACCCAGACCAGCGGCACGCAGATCGAGCGTTACGACTTCTCGCAGGACAACCCGACGCCGCAGGTGGTCTGGACCGACGACGGCGGCCCGGGGAGCACGCCGCCCTACGACGGCGCGCCGCAGTCGTGGGTCAGCGGCACCGCCGGGGGACACTGCATCGGCTGCCACACGATCACCAACGACGGCAAGTACATGGCGCTCACCATCGGCGGCTCGTCGACGACCAACGCCGCCAACTGGGAGCTGCTGGACATCCAGAACCAGGCGCTCGAGCTCATCAACCCAGTGGGCGGCGGCGGCCTGGACACCAACTCGGATCCCAGCGCCACCCCCACCAACGATCCGGCCAACTACTGGAAGAGCTATCGCAACGAAGGCTACGCGGCCGAGACCAGCTGGGGGCCGAACGGCGACGTGATGGTCAGCATGTTCAACTCCAAGCTGTACTTCAACACGGTGGCCGTGAACGGCACGTCGGCGACCGTGACCCGGCAGGGGGCGCTGTTCCCGACCTCGCTGTCGAACGTGAGCAACGACCCGTATCAGTCGGATCCGTTCTGGAGCCACGACGGCACGACGTTCGTCTTCACGTCGTTCAACCAGCAGTCGCCGAACGGCGGCACCGACGGCGATCTGAAGTTGAACGGTCAGATCGGCATCGCCAGCGCCACAAAGGAAATGGTCAACGACGACGCGAAGATCCTGGTCTCGCGCGGCAACAACCAGTCGAGCTACTACCCGTGCGTCAGCGAGGACAGCAACTACGTCGTGTTCAACACCAGCACCTGCTCCAGCGGCAACGATCCGTCGCCGCTGGGCGGTGGCTACGGCATCGGCTCTTGCGACGGCTATGACGACGCCTCCGCCGAGCTGTGGTGGGTCCCGTCCGGCGGCGGCGCCACCACCCGCCTCGATCGCGCGAACGGCATCGTGAACGGGCAGGTCCAGAACTACAGCAACTCCTGGCCGCGCTTCAGCCCGGACGTGGGGACCTTCCGCGGCCAGACGCTGTACTGGATCGCGTTCTCCTCGCGGCGGCCGTACGGCATCCAGGCCAACACGGGCGGCCTGTCGGGATCGCAGCCGCAGCTGTGGTTCACGGGCGTGACCTCCGGCGAGATCAACGTCGGCGATCCCAGCCACTCGCCGGTCTGGCTGCCCGGCCAGAACCCGATGGGCAACGGCACCCTCTACGGCAACCACGTTCCGCAGTGGGTCAAGGTCGCGATCATCATCAACTAGGCAGGCAACCAGGTAGGACGGTTCGGTAGGACCCGCAGCACCGCAGCACGCAACATCCTGGCGCGACGGCGCCCGTTCACAGGAACGGAGAAAAATTGAAGTCAGGTCAGCGGCTCACGATTCTGTGGCTAGCCGTGTGCGCGGCGCTCTCGGGCGCGGCGTGTCGGTTGGATCGATCTGGCCTCTCGGCCATCGCCGGGGCGTCGTCGACCGGTGGCGCCGGCGCGCTGGTGCTGGCGGGCAGCGGCGGCACCAGCGGTACCGGCGGGCTGCCCGGCAGCGGCGGCGCGATAGTGGCCGGCACCGGCGGTGACGGCGACGCGCCGGGAACCGGCGGCGACCCAGGCACGGGCGGCGGCGATCCAGGCACGGGCGGCAGCGATCCCGGTACGGGCGGCGCCGTCGCGACGGGTGGCGCCGTCGGAACGGGCGGCGCCGTCGGAACGGGGGGCGCGCTCGGGACCGGTGGCGTCATCGGGACCGGCGGCGCCACCGGAACGGGCGGCGGACCGATGATCGGTCCGGGCGGGCCGCCCGACGCCGGTATGACAAGCGGCTGCGGGCCGGCCGACGCCGGCGCGGCTTGCCTGGACTGCCTGGCGGCCGGCGGAACCTGCGACGCAGGCACCTGCACGTTCACCTGCGGCTCGGGGTGCACGCCGTGCGCCGCCGCCATCACCTGTCCCGCGAAGATGGCGTGCAAGGTCACCTGCCCGGCAGGGGGGTGCGACGTGCCGATCGACTGCCGGGGCGCCACCAGCTGCTCGGTCACCTGCGCTGACAACGCCTGCAGCAAGCCGGTTCAGTGCGGCGGGACCACCTGCACGGTCACCTGCAGCGGGAACGGCTCCTGCTCGTCAACCGTGTCGGCCACGGGCAACACGAACACGATCACCTGCTCCGGGACGAACGCTTGCCACGGGGCGGTGAGCTGCGGCGGCAACAACTGCGACACCGAGTGCACCGGGCCGACGACCTGCGCGTCCACGGTCACCAGCAGCGCCGGGACCAACAAGATCGTCTGCAGCGGCGGGAGCGCCTGCGCGGGCGACGTTCGCTGCAGCGGCAACGTCTGCAACACCAACTGCTCGGGCCTCCGCGGCTGCGCCAGCGGCTACTGCTGCAGCGCCGCCAGCTGCCAGACGACGCCCTTCAACGAGCCGCTGTGTCGCTGACGGCGGGGCCTATCCCCCGTCGGCGGGGCTGAAGTTGATGCAGGCGCCGCCGGGCAGACAGACGTTCGGGCTGCAGTAGTAGGCCGTGCTCAGGTAATTGCAGCAGGTGGCGTCGGTGCCGCAGACGTTGGCGCCCGCCGAGGCGCAGGGGTCCGAGCTCTTGGGGTTGCTGTTCAGCCCGGCGATCGTGCAGACACACGGGACGCCGTTCAGCGTCAGGCCGGTGTTGTCGAGGTTCGTGTCGCAGGCGCAGAGCAGACCGCCGGTGCACTGGTGGCCGTTGCGCGTGCAGGGCGCGCCGACCCCTTTCTCGTTGGCCTGCGTCGGCGGACAGCCGGGCGGCAAATCGAGCGACAGGTCGTAGGTCGTGCCGTCGCGCGACGCACCGTCGGGCGGGCTGCCGTGGCCCGACGAGCAGGCGCCGAGCGTGCCCAGAACCAGCACCACCGCTAATTTCAAAAAGCTAACGGGCCGCATGGGCCCAGACTACCGCCTTTAGTCCTTGAAAGGCAGCGTCACGCGTAGCGTGTAAGAGCTGGTCCCCGTGTAGTCGAGCACGCCGAAGGCCTCGGTCCCGCGCCCGAACCCGATCCGCGCGATCAGGTCGACCCGCACGTCGCCGGCGTGGATCTGCAGCGCCGGCGCCACCCACTTCGATCGGACGCTGTTGATGGGGAACTGCGGGTCGTTGACGGTGTTGACTTGGATGTCGCTGCCGAGCTCGACCGAGGCGCCCAGGAAGTCCCACGGCGCCCAGGAGACGGCCACGTGCGAGTCCCAGAAGATGACCGTCGGCACGACCACCTCCATGTCCAGAAAGTCGCCGTTTGGCCCGATCAGCCCCAGCACGCCTTCGTTGATGACGTAGCTGAAGCGGCCCAGCGCGCCGCCCACGATCGCCGTCGGCTCGACGTGGAAGTAGTAGGGGAAGACGTAGGAGACCAACGACCCGTTGGTGGGCAGGTAGAAGTCGAAGTGCGTCGTGTGCGTGGCCAGGCGGGTGCGCAGGCCGAACCCGGCGACCAGCGCCTCGCCCGCCAGCCGCTCGGACCAGATGGCGCCCAGCCGGATGTCACCGAACGAGACGGCGGTCTGCTTCTCGGGGCTGGGGACGCCGCCCGGGACCATCGTGACGTCCAGCGTCGTGACCTGCGCGAAAGGGATCTCCGCCTCGAACGAGAACCGGTGCCAGCGCAGCACGCCGCCCAGCGCGAACCGGAAGTTCGTGCCGCTCCCCAGGATGTAGGGGAGGGCGGAGAGGTCCTTGCTCTGGGCGAAAGCGCCGTCGAGGTAGAGGCGGGTGGGCGACTCGGGAAGCCGCAGCGACGGCCCGTCGACCGGCGGCGGGTAGAACGTCTGCAGGACCGAACGGTCGGGCGCCGGCGCGGGCTCCGGGGTGCGATCCTCCGCGGGCGGCGCCGGCGGCGCCTCGACCGCGTCGTCCGCCTCGACGGCGCGCGCGGCGGGCGCGCGCGCGACGGCGAAGCAAATCAGGAACGCGACGAAGAGCCGACGCGGCGACAACGCTACATTTGTACCTGCTCGGGCAATCAGACGTCGAGCAGTTCCAGCGTCCCCAGGTAATCCGACTTGCCGATCTCGACCCCGTTGTGCCGGAGCAGGTCGTAGGCGGTCGTGACGTGGAAGTAGAAGTTCGGGATCTGGCGCGCGATCAGGTACTCCTCGGCGCGCATCCCCTTGCCAGGGCGTTCGGGGCGGCTCGGCAGCTTGACCGGCGTCGCGGGGGTGGTCCGCTCGAAGTCCTTGGCCGTCAGCGTCTCGAGGTAAGCCACGCACTTGGCGATGCGACCGCGCAGCTCGGCGAACGTCGTCTCGTCGTCCTCGTGCTTGGGGGCCTCCTTGCCGGCCAGGTTGGCGGCGGTCGCCTTGGCGGTGTCACAGGCGATCCGGATCTGCACCGTGAACGGCAGCATGTCCGGGTAAAAGCGCGCGGTCAGGAAGTTGTTGGCGTCGAACTTCCGCGCCTCGGCGTGCTTCTGAGCCTTGTCCATGATCGCGTCCAGGTTCTTGAGCGACCGAACGAACTGCCGAACGACCAAGTGATACATCGGGATCCTCCAGAGATAGGGGTTGGGGGTCCTCGATCTACTCCGCGCGGATCGCACCGGCAACCGACTTCCCGAGCGTCCGAAAATGGCGCAGGATCGC
>CAZTZM010000105.1:0-14574 GCA_964618005.1 uncultured Myxococcales bacterium | reverse complement strand
GAAGAACTTGGGGTTCATCACCAGGCCGGCCTCTTCGCCCGTCGCCTGCTTGAGACCGCCCTTCTGCTGGAACAGCAGCACGCGGAAGCCGTCGAACCCGGCGTCGCGCAGCGCCTTGCGGTACTCGGTGGCGTACATGCCGAAGCGGCAGGGGCCGCAGGCGCCCGCCGTCACGAACACGTACTTCTCCACGGCCTCCTGCTGGGAGATGCCGTCGCGCGCCGCGCGCTCGGTCAGGAACTTCACCAGGTTGCCGACCGTGAAGTAGGTCGGGTTGCACTGGCCGCGGTTCCCGAACTCCTTGCCGTAGCGGAGGGCGTCGTTGTCGGGGACGTCGATGACCTCGACGTTGTAGCCGAGCCCCTTGAGGCCGCCCTGGATCAGGTAGTCGTGCGCCCGCGTGAGGCCCGAGATGAGGAGCGTGGTCTCCGCCCGCTTCGAGGCCTTGAACTCCGGCGAGATCATCTTGTCGACCCAGTGGTCGGTCTCGGCGGTCTTGAGGCCCAGCTTGGCGGCCTCCTCCTGTTCAAACGCCTTCAGCTGCGCGTCGATATCTTCTTCTCCCAGAATCGGGAGCTTGAACGCATTGGTCTCTTTGACGGTTCCCATTTTGATTCTCCTCTAAATCCGCGCGACGGTTTCGTCCCCGGCGCGCTTGATCCCCATCTTGACCACCCCGGCGCGCGCCAGCGCCTCGGCGTCGGCGGCACGCTCCGCCTCCTCGCTGATCGTCGGCCGCTTGGCTGCCTCGTAGGCGCGCACGCGGTCGGTGACGTCCTGAATCATCTTGTCGAGCGAGTCGTCCTTCTGCTGGCGCTCGGCGAGCTGCTTGGCCTTGGCGCCCAGCAGCTGCAGCCGCTTCTGATCGATCCGGTGCGCCAGCTCGGCTTTCCGCTCGGCCACGTCGTCGAGCCGCTCCTTGTGCAGCCCGAGGCTGTGCGTGTAGGTCTTGACGCGAATCTTGATGCTGCCGCCCGGCTTGTTGGCGTCGATGTCGTGCAGCGCGGAGTACGGCGTCCCGGCGGCGGCGACGATGCTGTCGATGATGCCGTAGGTGGGCGCGTCGTGGCCGCACTTGAAGCTCGACAGATCGAGCAGCGCCACGTTCGGGTGGTGCGCGGCGAACTTCACCGCCCACACCTTCTGCGCCGAGTTGGCTGAGTAGTTCTCCGGCCACACGTCGTTGATCTCCAGCGCCGACTGGATCTTGCCGCTCTTGAGATCCTCGCCGAAGTACTTCGCCAGCCACTCCTTGTCCTTGGGGATCGAGCGGATCGACAGGATCGGGAAGCCCAGGATCTGGAACTCCTCGGGGATGGAGTGGTTCAAGCCCGGATCGAGGTGATAGGGGCGGCCGATCATGAGGATGGCGACGCGATCCTCTTTCTCGACCTGCTCGAGAATGGCCTTGCCGCGCGCCTGCATCTCGACGTCGATCTTCTCCAGCGCCGCGAACCCGTCGATCACCGCGTGATCCGACTCGTCCTCCGTCACACCGAGGCGCGCGCCCCAGGTCTGGAACAGCTGCTTGCGCAGCAGGTTCGGCTCGACCAGCGAGCAGGCCGGATCGAGGTACTCGATCCCGCGCACCGCGAAGAAGTTGGTCTCCTTGGTGAACGCCGCCTTGAGGACGTTGGGCGCGCCGGCCACGATGGGGCAGCTCGTCTGGTCCATGGCGTTCTCGATGAACGACGGGACGTGCGTCATCGTCGGGTTGAAGATGAACTTCAGCGGCTTCTCTTCGCTGTGCTGATGAAAGAGAAGGTTGTGGATGTGCGCCTGCCCGACCTTCGAGGGGTAGCAGGGGTCGATCGACCCGTACTTGCCGCCCTCGGCCCACATCTCCTCGGTGGTGTCGTCGGAGAAGACGACGTTCTGCTTCTGAATGCCGAGCGACTCGAAGTAGGCGCGCCAGAACGGCGCCGTCGACCAGATGTTCAGCATCTTGGGGATGCCGATCCGGATCCGGCGGCGCGCCTCGGCCGCCTCCTTGGACGAGCGCCGGAACGGACGCTCGACCTCGACCCGCTTGGCGCCCAGCAGGGTCTTGGTGACCTCGGTGTCCTTCACCATCTCGCCGTCGGTCGGCATCGGCCGCGAGTCGTGGATGTGGCGGAACAGCATCTTCGACTCGACGTCGACCAGGTTCGGGAACGACTTGGTGGCCTTCTTGCGCTCGGCCGTCAGCGCCAGCATCGCCTCTTCGCTCTCGACCGTCCCCTTCTCGCAGGAGAACCCGCTGATGTAGCGGGCGGTGTCGCCGTCGGGCGTCCGCGAGTCGATGAACGTGCGCGCGCAGTTGTTGGGGCAAAAATGACAACGCGTGCTCTCGTCGTTCTTCGCCTCGAACTCGATGTTGGCCGCCGCCTCGAGCCCGATGAAGGTCGAGTGCCCGCGGCGCTTGACCACGCGCAGGGTCTCGAACGCCGCGCCCAGCGCGCCCGCCTCACCGCAGTGCGGGTGGACGTAGACCTCGGCCCCGGGGACGCGGTCCTTGATGTAGTCGACCTGCGCCTTGACGGCCGCCTGGTTGTACTGCGTGCCGCCCTGGAGGACGAACTTCTTCCCCAGCGAGGCCATGCGCGGAATCTGCACGACGTACTGCCAGACGTTCTTCGGCAGCACCTGCGCCAGGCCCGCCAAGAGCTCCTCCTTGGCGTAGCCCTCCTTCTGGAAGTTCACCCGGTCGCTGTCGAGAAAAACGGCGCAGCCGTAGCTGAATTTCGGCGACAGCTCGGCGCCGAACGCCACGTCGGCGTACTCGGTGATCGGGACGCCGAACTGGTCGGCCATCGCCTGCAGCAGCATGCCATTGCCGGCCGAGCACTGGTTCGACAGGCGGAAGTTCTTGATGTCGCCGTTCTGCATGAACAGGACCTTGATGTCCTGCCCGCCGATGTCGCAGATGACGTCGACGTCGCCGAAGTAGGTCGTGGCCGACATCATGTGCGCCACGGTCTCGACGATGTTCACGTCGCTCTTGACCGTCTTGTCGAGCACGTCGGCGGCGTAGCCGGTGGCGCCGAAGCCCAGCACCTCCAGAGTGCACTGCTGGTCGGCCACCCACTGCTTGATCCGCGTCAGGATCTCCTTGACGTCCTGGATCGGGTTCCCCTTCGAGAGCTGGTACTCCTTCTTGATGATGTTCTTGTTCTCGTCGACGAGGACCGCCTTCGACGAGGTCGAGCCGCCGTCCATGCCGATGACGGCGCGAATGTGCGTCCCGGGCTCGAGCGCCGGCGGAACGAACTTGGGGATCTTGTACTGCTCGCGGAACAGCGACAGCTCGTCGGTGGTGCGCGCCAGCGGCGGTCCGGCCGACTCACCCAGCTTGGACTTGCGCCCCGACTGGATGAAGTCCTTCAGCGGGTCGAGGCCGCGGTAGACGCCGACCGACGCCTCCTCGTGCAGGCCGTACATCACCGCGCCGAACGCCGCGTAGTACTGCGCGTTCTGGGGGACGATGATCAGCTCCTCGACCGGAACGTCCTTCGGGTAGTTGTAGCCGCGCTCGTTCCAGGTCTGCGGGATGCGCTTGCGCCAGCAGTCCTGCAGGAACGGGAGGTAGGTGTTCGGGCCGCCCAGCAGCAGCACCTTGTGGCGGAGCGTGTTGCCGCGCGTGAGAACCGAGAGGTTCTGCATCACGATGGCGTCCGCCAGCGAGCACATGATCTCGTGCGACGGGATGGCCGACTTCACCAGGTTGACGATGTCGGTCTCGGCGAACACGCCGCACTTGGCCGCCACGTGGTGCAGCTTGCGGTCGTCGAACCGCAGCACCATGGCGTCCTTGGACGGCATGCCGACCTTGATGAAGCACTTGTCGATGGTGGCGCCGGTCCCCGACGCGCACTTGTCGTTCATCGAGGCGATGGCGGTCTTGCCGGTCGGCTTCCCCTCGTCGTCGACGGCCTCTTTGAAGATGATGATCTTGGCGTCCTGGCCGCCCAGCTCGACGACGCTGCCGACGTCGGGGTGCAGCTTCTCGACCGCCAGGGTGACGGCGTTGACCTCCTGGACGAACTTGGCGCCCACGGGCGCCACCAGCGGACCGGAGCCCGAGCCGGTGATGAAGGCGCGCATCCCACCTTGGGGGATGTTCGGGAAGCGCTTGCCGATCTCGACCAGCAGCTGGAGCACCCATTCGGCCTGCTTGGTCTGGTGACGCTGGTAGTCGGCCCACAGGATTTCCTGGCTCTCGGGATCCACGGCCACGACCTTGACGGTCGTGGATCCGACGTCGATGCCCAGCATGATGGGCGTCGTGCGGAGATCGGGCTCGTCAGGCGTCGGCGGCGTGTTCGTCATTTCGTCTCCAGTGGCCTCCCAGGGGTCGAGCCGCAAAAAATGCGCGCCCGGCCTGAACTGACATGTCAGTCTAGTACAGGGTTATTAACCCGGCTGAGCCCGAAGTCAATACCGGATGGGCAGAGCTGGTACTCTGCCGGCAATGCGCCGCAATATCGGGCCCTTCGGTCTCAAGGACGTCTTCACGCTGGTGAACCTGATGGGGGGGGTCGGGGCCATCGTCTTCGTGGTTCAGGGGAATTTGCCGGCGGCCGGCCTGGCCTTGCTGGCGGGATACCTGCTGGGTGACGCCCTCGACGGGCCGGTCGCCCGGCTGACCAAGACCAGCAACCGGTTCGGCAGCGAGCTGGACACCGCCACCGACCACTTCGTCCAGGCCATCGCCCCGGCGGTCATCGTCTATGGGGTCTACGCCCGCGGTGGACACCCGGCCGCCGGCGTGGCGCTGATGTCGATCCTGATCGCCACGGGGACGATCCGGCAGGCGCTGTTCTCGGTGGCCAAGATGGGCGATCCGCTCATGTACTGCGGCCTGCCGCGCACCGTCAGCGGCTACGCCGCGATGGCGTTCGTGCTGTCGCGGCTGTTCTTCGCGGCGAACCCTGCCCGCTATGCCACCGGCGCGGTCCTCGTGTCGGCGTTCGCGCTGCTCAATCTTCTGCCCATCCCCTACATGGCCCACCGCGGGGGCCGGCGAATGCAGACCTACGTCAAGCTGCTGTCGTTCGGGTTCGTGGTGACGCCGGTGGCGGCGGTCTTCGTGGCCCGCGACTACGTGTTCGACGTGCTGTTCTTCTGGATGTTCGGCTATGTCCTGACCGCCTGGATCCCGATCTACCCCGAGGAGAAGCGCGCCTTCTACGCCCGCTACCGCCAATGGGCGAGGGAAGTAGCTCAGGCGTGAGGCGGTTCGCTGCGCGCCGTCAGAGCGGCTCGATTGCAGCCTCGGAATCCCTACGTTAGATTCGGCGGCCCGATGTCGTCGACCAGCCTGCCGGTTCTGGACCCGGAACCGACCCCGACCGTCGAGCTTCTGGCCGGCGGCACCGCCGCCTTCGCGCGAATCCTGAGCCGGATCGAGCACGCCCGCCGCAGCATCCTGGTCCGCTGCTTCGAGTGGCGCGACGACGACACCGGGCAGTCGATCGCGCGCGCGCTGTTGGCGGCCGCCGACCGCGGCGTCGAGGTGACGATCCTGAAAGATCGGATCGGCGGCTTCTACGAGCACCTCGAGGCGACCAAGCAGAGCTTCTTTCACAAGGAGATCGGCCTCGAGGCCCGCTGGCAGCTCATCTGCCTGATGATCTTCTACAAGCGCTGGGGCTCGCTGAAGCAGGCGCCCAGCCCGCTGGCCACCGCGCTGGTGTCGCACCCCAAGGTCCGCTTCGTGACCAAGAAGCGGTTCGACCACGCCAAGCTGTTCGTGTTCGACGAGGAGACGATCATCCTGGGCGGGATGGGGATCGGCGACGACTTCCGTGACGTGAACGTCGACTTCATGGTCGAGATCTCCGGCAGCGACGCGGTCGAGCGCCTGGCCGACCGCTACGAAGGGCGCGCCCCGTTCGACCCGGGGCGCCCGTTCGACTACCTGCTGCACTCGTTCCAGGGGCACGCCAAGACGGGCGAGTCGCTGGCGGCGCAGCGCCTGGCGCTGATCGGCGGCACGCGCGAGCGGCTGACGATCGCCATGGCCTACCTGGGCGATCCGGCCTCGACCGACGCGGTCTGCGCGGCGGTCAAGCGCGGCGTCGCCGTGACGCTGCTGACCGCGGCCCGCGCCAACGTGGGGGGCGATCTGAACCTCTACACCTGCGCGAACATCCTGCGCCGCACGGGCGCCCCCCAGAACCTGCGCCTGGTCCTGCACCCGACGATGGTGCACGCCAAGGTCATCGTCGGCGACGGCGAGTGGGTCGATCTCGGATCGACCAACTTCACCCGCCTCTCGCACAACGGCTATGAAGAGGTCGACATCTTCTGCCGCGATCGCGTGTTCGCGCGGCGGGTCGAGCAGGCGGTGGAGCACGAGCTGCGGGCCGGAGCGCCCGCCCGGCTACCGCTCGACTACCGGCTCTGGCGGCTGGGCTTCGAGTTTGGCGTCAGCGCCTTTCAGGGGCGCTCGAAGTCGCACGGCTGACTCGGGCGCGCCCGACGGGGCGCGCAGGTAGCGGATCAGGCTCCGCAACGTCTCGATGACCGAGATGCCCGCCCCCACGACGGCCAGGTGCGGGCCGACGGTGGGGGCCAGCAGCGCCACGACCAGCAGGACCAGCTCGGCCCCCAGGCTGGCCGCCCAGGAGAAGTCGGCCACCCCCTGGTTGGCGGCGAAGTTGTCCAGCGCGCCGCGCGCCATGTCGCTGCTCAGCAGGACGATCAGCGCCACGATCGGCAGGCGGTGGGTCGCCACGGCCGCCATCACCACGATCGGCAGCAGGCCCCCGGCCGCCAGCCGCAGGCCGTGCAGCGACCGGTGCGACGGCGCCCGCGCCACCGCCGGCAGCCCTGCCCGCAGGTAGTCGATCGCGCTGTACCAGGTGATCCCGACGATCACGACCAGCAGCAGCGTCTCGGCGATCTGGGCGCCCGCGAACGAGACCGCCAGGAACGGCAGCAGCGCGATCACGCCGATCTGGAAGCCGCGCCTGGCGATCCCCTTGAACCGCCCCGTGGCCAGCGCCAGCAGCGCGAAGGCGATCAGCGACCCGAAGAGGATGGGCAGCCCCAGGCCGCCGCCCAGGATCGGGATCAGCACCAGGAAGCCAAAGCCGATCATCTGGATCCAGGTCTTCAGCTTGGCGACGCCCGAGCTGGGGAGGCGCCGGCCGCCCAGCTCCAGGCTCGAACGCAGCACGGTCACCAGCAGCTCGCGCGAGAAGATGGCGGCCGCGATCCACCAGGCGATGCCGCCGCGGTCGGCGAAGCAGGCGTAGCAGACGACGATGAAGATCTTGTCGGCCACCGGGTCCAGCAGCGAGCCGAGCACCGTCGGGCCATGCTTGCGGGCCAGGTACCCGTCGACGGTGTCGGTCAGGCCGATCAACGTCCCGATGACGACGCCCCAGATCCGGGTCCGCACGTCACCGTAGATCATGACGCCGACGATCGGCATGAGGAGCAGCCGAAGCGTCGTGACCTGATTCGCCGTGATGCGCATACCCGCCCGTCGACGTTAGCGGGCGTCCGACGGGGGCGTCAACCGCTGAGACGCACCAGCAGCACCCCCTGCTGCACGCACTCGAAGATCTCGTCCACGATCCGCTCCACGGGGAACGACCGCGTCCCCAGCGTCTGCTGGTAGAGGGGCTCCTTGACCATCGACAGCAGGAAGACGGCGATCAGGGCCGGATCGCCCCGCCGGACCACCCCCAGCTTCTGGCCGACGGTCACCGCCCGCTCCAGCCGGGCCAGGACGCGCAGGTAGAAGGCCCGCAGCTGCTCGCGCCCCGCCTCGTTCAGGCCGACCGCCTGCTCCAGCAAGACACGCCCCATGGGCAGGTTCTCCTGCAGGCGGCGACAGAGCGCCTCGATGTTCGCGCGGACCGCCACCACCATCCCCTCCGGCGAGGCGATCTCGATCGGCTTCACGGCCGAGGTGACCTGCTCGAACAGCTGGTCGAGCAGGCTGTCGAAGATCTCTTTCTTGCTGCGGAAGTACTGATAGAAGGTGCCGCGCGCGACGTCGGCCTTGTCGATGATGTGGCTGATGCTGGTGGCGTGATAGCCGCGCTCGGCGAAGAGGTCCAGCGCCACCGACAAAAACTGCGCCCGACGCGCGTCGGGCGACATCCGTCGAGCGACGCTCAAGTCTCCAGCTTCGGCTCGTCAGCCGGGCGGGCCGCCGGGGCGGACGGGGCGGGGGCGCGCTCGTCCAGCAGCGCGAGCGCGACGGCCAAGGCGCGCCGGGTCTTCTCGGCGGTCTTGTCATCGGCGCGCATCCGCTGGAAGGCGCGGAGGATCTGCTCCTCGTAGTCGGCCACCTTGGCCTCCAGCTCGGCGATCCGATCGCGCCCCTGGGCCAGGCGAACCTCGCGGTTCCCCAGCTCGGCGCGGGCCGCGTCCAGATCGGCCTCCACGCCGGAGAGGCGCCGGTAAGCCTGCTCGACCTCCTGCACCCGGGCGGCCAGCTCGCCCTCGGCGCGCGCCGCGCGCCCGAGCGCCTGATCGAAGTCCGAGCGGTGCTTCTCGGTCAGTTCGGTCTTTTCGGTCAGGTGGCGCCGCTCGATCTCGGTGACGCGCCCGTGGTGGGCCTCGTCGCGCGCGGTCAGCTCGCTGCGGCGGCGGTTCTCGGCCGCCTCCAGCTCGGAGATCCGCCGCGCCTCCTGCTCGGCGATGTCGCGCTGCCGGCGCTCCTCGGCGGCCAGCGCCTCTTCCTCGTGGCGGCGCCGCATCCCCAGGATCTCGTTGCGGTGGTCGCGCTCCTTCTGCTCGGCCAGCGCCTCGTACGACTGCCGCTCGGACGCCAGCTGCAGCGCCTGCTCGTCGCGGGCCGAGGCGATCGCCTTCTCGTGCTCCTTGCGCAGCCTGGAGACCTCGCTCGACAGCCGCTCGGCGGCCTGGGCCTGCTCCTCGGCCAGCCGCCGCTGCAGCGACTCGATCTCCGCGCGGTGGGCGGCGTCGATGCGCGCCGCTTCGGCCTGCCGCGCCGCCTCGGCCGACCCCATCTCCTGGCCGTGCTCGTCGGAGAGCCGGGCGACCTCGGCGCGGTGCGCCTCGTCCTGCTCGCCAAGGCGCGTCTCCATCTCGCCGCGCAGGCGGTCCGACTCGGCGCGCGCCCGCGCCTCGTCCTGCGCCGCGCGCTTCTTGATCGCGTCGATCTCGTCGTGCGCCTTGCGCAGCTCGACGTGCGCGTCGTCCAGGCGCGCCTTCAGCACCTTCTCGCGCTCGACCGACTTCTCGCGGTCCTGGCCCAGCTCGGCGACCTTCTCGTTGGCCGCCACCAGGTTCCGCTCGAACCCGATCGTGCTCTCCTCCAGGTCGCGCCGCCCCCGGTCCAGCTCGCGGATCTTGTCTTTGTGGTCGAGGATCTGGCGGTCCTTCGCGTCGAGCGCGTCGCGCAGATCGAGGATGTCCTTCTCTTTCCTGTTGATGATCTCGCGCAGGCCGAGGAACTCGCGCTCCTTCGAGAAGGTGGCCGACTGCGTGAACCGCTCGCGCGCCTCTTCGATCTCCTTGCGCAGCGTCTGGCGCTCGTTCTCCAGCGAGTGGATGCGCGCCGCCAGCTCCGTGTTGCGGGCCTCGGCCTCGCGCAGCCGCGTGTCGTCGACCGGCAGCCCGAACCGCTCGGAGATGATCCGGCCGCTCGCCTCGGTCGAGACGTCCTCGAACGCCACCTCGTCCGGCGCCGGTGGGACCTCGTTCTCCGACGTCACGGGGGCCTGGACGGCGCCCCCGTACGCGGCGCCCTCCGCCGGGATCGGCTCCGGTCCCAGCGTCTCCCCGGTCCGGTAGATATCGGGATCGTCAGCCGCGGCGGCGGCTTCGCCGTTGAACGGGGCCGGGTGCTCGGCGGTCGTCTCCTTGCCGTCGACCGGCGGCCGCTCCCACGCCAGGTTCGGCGGCAGGTCGTCGTCGGACCACAGCGTCCGCAGGTCGACCATGTCGTTCCCCTGCGGCGCCCCTTCGGGCGAGCCGGCCTCCAGCGCCGCGAACGCCGCCTGCGTGGCCGGGTCGAACTTCTCTCCCTCAAACGGAGCCGGCGGGCCCTCTTCGGGCACCGCGCTCTCCTGCGAGGTGTCACGGGGGTTGGCGCCCTCGGCCACCACGCCGTCGTCCAGCCGCTCCGGATCGACGGCCAGCGTCTTCTCTTCCGTGTCGTCGTCGGCGTCGGCCGACGAGCTGCCCACGACCTCGATGTCGTCGTCGTCGGCCAGCACGATGTCCGCGTCGGCGTCCAGCTCGTGAACGTCGTCCTCGCTCGGCTGCGCCGACAAGTCCAGCTTCAGGAGGCCGCCCACCTTGACCAGCAGGTCCTGGTTGTCGAGCGGCTTCAGCATGTACTCGTCCGCGTGCGACTTCAGCTTCTTGTGCTGATCGAACGTGGCCTGCGTCTCCTCGCCCGAGATGAGCACCAGCGGCACCTCACGCAGGCTGGGGCTGCGCCGCAGCTTGTTGCAGATCGCGTAGCCGACCTTCTTGGGCTCGACGGAGAGAACGATCACGGCGGGCTTGTTGACGCGCCCCCACTCCATCGCTTCGTCGCCATCGGCGATGCTCTTGACCTCGAAGCCATTCGGAACCAATAGCCGCTTGATCTGATCCGCGGTCGCGGAGTCGGGTTCGATGCACAGCGCAATTCGGTCGGCCATCTCGCCTCCTGTGAAACGAACGCTCGAAGAGCGCCCACCCTCCGCGCTATCCGCGCGAAAAGGCTCTCCATCTTACCAGAACTGCGCGCTGTGAAGAGGCGGCTATCGGGCCGCTGGCGGAGGTCTCGGAGGGCGCTAACGGCCCAGGCCGGCGGTGACCAGGCGGGTGAGGGCCTCTTCGTCGAGGTCCGCCGTCATCACATAGCCGAGCCCGCGGTCGCGGTAGGCCGCGGTCGAGATGCCGGGGCCGGTCTCGACGTAGATCTCGCGTCCGTTGACCACGCGGCGCTCGGGCGATTCGATCGCCTGGTCGCGGGGATCGAACACCAGCAACGCGACCCGATGGCCGGTCTGGACGCGGTAGAGCAGGTAGGCCGCCGGCCGCTCGCCGACGTTCACCAGCCGGCCGCCCTGGCAGGTGGCGCCGCCGCCCAGCACCGGCGCGTGGACGGGGAAGTCGACCCGGCCCCGGAACCAGGAGGCGATCGACCCGCAGTCCGAGCCGGTGATGTCCATCGGCATCTCGGCGTGGTAGCTGCGCTGCGCCTGCTCGAGCACGACCGACTGTGACTGCCGGACGGTGCCGGTGATCCCGACGATCAGCAGGAAGGCGGCCGCGGCCGGGACCAGGCGCGGGTACGAGAGCCAGGGCCAACGGCGCGGCGCGATCCGCTGCGTCCCGAGCGCGTCCTGGATCCGCAGCTTGAACGCCAGCGGGACCTCGGGACGCGGCAGGTGCGCGCGCACCGCAGACTTGAACCGCGCCTGCAGGTGGACCTGCCGGGCGCAGACGGGGCAGGAGACCAGGTGCCGCTCGACCGACTCGCGGTCGACGCCGGCCAGCTCGCGATCGACGTAGGCCTGAACGGAGCCGCTCAGCTCGGCGCAGGTCATTGGGCCTCCCCTTGATCGCGACGGCGGCGATAGGCCGTCAGGTCCAACGTCGCGGCCTCGTCGCCCGACTTGCCCTCTTCCTGAATTATCCCCTGCTCGACGGCGTAGTCGTGGAGCAGGCCCTGAAGGATCTTTCGCCCGCGGAACAACCGGCTCATCACGGTGCCGGCGGGGCAGTCCATGATCTCGGCGATCTCCTTGTAGGAGAAGTCTTCCAGGTCAGCCAGGATCACGGCCATTCGAAAATCGGAGGGAACGGCGGCCAGCGCCTTCTCGACGTCGGCGGAGACCATGCGCCCCAGCAGCGCCGTCTCGACGTCGCGCCCCTCGCTGCTGCCGCCCACGAACTGCTCCAGATTGGCGGGCGAGGATTCGGCCTCGGTCAGGATGGTGTGCTCCCGCTCGCGCTCGCGGTAGTGGTTGCAGAAGACGTTGGTCAGGATGCGGAACAGCCAGGCCTTGCAGTTGGTGCCGGCCTGGAAGGTGTCGAAGAAACGGTACGCACGCAGCAGCGTGTCCTGGACCAAGTCCTCGGCATCCTTCTCATTCCGCGTCATCCGCAGCCCAGCCGCGTAGAGCGCGCTCAAGTGAGGGAGCGCTTCGCGCTCGAAATCAGCCGCAAGAGGTCGCCGTTTCATCGTCTTTTCCGCCGCCTGCCTCTCAAAACCGGCGGATGAGGGCGGTTATTCCAGCCCACCCGTCAGGCGGCGTCCTAGTAACATACCGCGTTCACGAACCAGCGGCTGCCGGCGGTGGTGGTCCCGGCCGGGCTGGAGTAGTCCGCGTAGGTCGCCAGCAGGGATTGGCCCGACGCCTGGGCGACCGGCAAGGCCGAGATCCCGCCGATGTTCCCGAACGCGGAGGGCAGCTCGAGCGCACCTGGACGCCGATTACCCCCCGAATCGACGCGCCACAGCTCGCCGCCGTAGGAGCGCGCGAACAGGACCCCGAAGTCGGTGCCGAACGGCGCCAGTCCGACCGTCGGCGGCTGCAGAGCCGGCCCGCCAAAGCTGGACGCCGACGCGAACGGGTACGACGGCACCGAGCTGGCGCCCGTGTCGTACTCGGCCAGCCAACCCCCGCCGCTGTCCTGCCAGACCAGCGCGTAGCCCGCGGCGGTCGGCGTCACCACGGCGCAGGTCCCCATTTCCATACCGAGCGCCAGCGAGGTCGTCAGGGTGACCGCGCCGGCCTCGTTCGCTTCGGCGATCACCCAGCCCGGCTGCTGCTCGCTGGTCGTCTGGGCGTAGTAGGTGACCGTCAGCGCGTTGTTGCCCGGCGTGAAGCCGAGGCAGGAGAACGCCGGCGCCGCCTGCGAAGACGTGTCGCTCGGCTGGGCGATCAGCGCGCCCGCGGCGTTGATCGTCGCCAGCATCACGTGGCCGGCGGCGCTGTCGATCCAGGCCAGGCCGGCGGCGTTGCCGAGGCGCGAGGAGGACATGGCCACGGAGGCAGCGGGCGGGATGCCTCCCGGGAAGATGACCAGCGGCGCCGCGGGCGCCGCCGGCGACGTCCCGTCAGCGGGGACGGCGATGACCGCCAACTCGCCGTTGCCGGTCATCGCGTCGGTGGCGAAGTAACCGATGATGACCGTGTCACCCGGCGCGGTCGCGCCGGCCATGGCGAAGTAGGCCTGGGTCACGCCCTGCGGCAGAGCGAAGGCCTGCTCGCCGGTCAGGTTCCCGTTGTCGTCGATCGCCGCCCAGCGGACCGACACCGGCTCGGTGCCGGTGGGGGCCGGATCGGTGCCGAGCAGGAAGTAGCCGGCGCCGACCTGATCGAGGCGCGCGTTCGCCAGCAGCGTCAGCGGCGTTCCCGCCAGGCTGACGGGGGAGGCCACCTGGCAGTTCGCGTTCCCTGCGTCGGCCTGGCAGGCCCCCAGGCCGGCCGCCAGCGCCGCCAGCGCGGCGCCGCTGACTACGCCGTGACGACGGCGCCGTGGCATTTCTTGTATTTTTTGCCGCTGCCGCAGGGGCAGGGATCGTTGCGTCCCACCTTGGGCTCGTTGCGGCGCATCGGCTGCTTGCCGTCGGCGGCCGCGTCGCCGCCACCGCCGTTGCCGGAGCTGGCCTGTGCCTCGCCGCCGCCACCCGACTCGACCGTCTTGCGCGCCGCCTTGCGCGGCGCGGCGGCCGGCACCGACGACGGAGGGGGCCCACCGGCGGGCGCCGCGGCGGCCGCGGGGGCCGGCTGATCGGCGCGCTGCAGCTGCATGTGGAACAGCTTCTCACAGACGTTGCGGCCGATGTTGTCCATCATCTCGCCGAAGATGACGAACCCTTCCTTCTTGTACTCCTGCTTGGGATCCTTCTGGCCGTAGCCGCGCAGGTGGATACCCTCGCGCAGCGCCTCCATCGCCTTGAGGTGCTCGATCCAGCGCTGATCGATCTCCTCGAGATAGAAGAGGCGCGCGTAGTGGAGCACGACGTTCAGCGGATATTCCGTCTCCCGCGCTTCGATGATCTTCTCGACCTCGGCCCACAGCGACTCGACCAGGATCTCGCGATCGAGCGCCTGCGCCTCCGCGACGGCCGGCTCGAAACCGAACCGCTGCTTGACGGTGGCGCGGAGCGCCTCCAGGTCCCAGTCCTCGGCGTGTGAGTTGGGCGGGCAGAGGTCGTCGACCAGCAGCTGGATCATCTGCTCGCTCAGGTCCAGCAGACGCTCGCGCTGCTGGATCATCGACGACCCGACCTCCTCCGCCAGTCGGTCCAGCGTGGCGGTGCGATCCTCGACGATCCCCTTGGGATCCAGGTAGGCGCCGTACTCGCGGTAGATGAGCGAGCGCAGATGCACCGGGTTCACCGGCACCTGCACGACCGTGAAGCCGCCCGGGGCGTCCGGATCGGCCACCCGCCCCTCGGACAGGGCGTCGCACATCCGGGCCAGGATCGGCCGCACGATCTTGGCGATGCTGTCGACGGTGTGCTTGCCCGACTCGGTCGGCAGCGGCGCGTCGACGGTGGTGATGCCCCGATCCTTCTCCTCCTCCGTCGGCTCGGGCGCGTAGCGCCCCTCGAGGATCTGGCGGCGCAGCGCGTAGATCGTCTTGCGCTGCTGGTTC
>CAZTZM010000104.1:0-23879 GCA_964618005.1 uncultured Myxococcales bacterium | reverse complement strand
GCCGCGATGGTGAACTGCACCATGATGCGGCCGCCCAGCTCGGGCTTCTTGGTCAGCTCCTGCTCGTAGCAGTACTTCACCTCGTTGATGTGGCGCCGGATGATGCGGCGGATGATCTCCTTGTCGAGCGAACCGCGAACGTTCGCCTGACCGGGGATAACGTCGGGCGCGTGAGCGCGACGGCCGCCGAGGCCGCCGGCGCCGCGGCCGTAGCCGGAACCGTTGCCGCCACCACCACCCTTGCCGATGGTGCCGAGGTTGCCGAGGCCGATGGTGCCTTCACCGGTGCCGCCGCCGCCCGACCCGGTGCCGACCAGGCCGAGACCGCCGACGCCGTACGCCTCGCCGATCTGGTTGCCGACCAGGCCGCCGAGCACGTCGGCCGCGTCGTTACCGAGGGCCGAGTCACGGCCGAAGATCGAGGCGATGTGCGAACCCTCGGACTGCTTCAGGACGCCCAAGATGCCGGCGTTCTTGGCCTGCTCCTCGGCCAGCTTCTTGGCGAGGTGCGGGTCCGGGTTGTCCTTCGGGCCCTTCAGGCCATAGAGACCCTCCTTGTTCTTGGAGGTCTTCTTGCCCATCTTGCCTTCTTCACCCTTGTGGCGCTTGCCCTTGCCGCCCTGCTGCGAGTCGTCCTTCTTCTTGAGGAACTCGGGGATGTCCTCTTCCTTCTCCTCCGGCGGCTTGATCAGGAACTTCACGAACCGGTTGTCGCTGTTGAAAAGGTCGAGCGACAGCGACTTCGGATCCGGGGGGACGGCGAAGATCATGAGGAGGAACAGGATCAGCGCCACCGAGGTGCCGACCGAGTAGACCTGCTCGCTCCACTTCCAGGTCAGGAACGGCACCTCCAGGGTGCGCGGCCGCGCCGTCGCCGAGACGACGAAGTTCGTCTCGCCGCAGTCCAGGCGGGCCGAGCCGCCCGGCGGCAGCGAGAAACTGGAGCCGCGCTGCTGGATGAACTGCTGCAGCGGGTAGCTCTGGCCGTCGACGTAGACCTCGCCGCCCATGCGCGGGGTGACGTTGACGACGTAGTCGCCGCCGGTCGCCGCGACCAGCGGGTGCGACGACGACGGAACGAAGTCCGGCGACACCGGCGCGTCGACATCGGCGTCGGAGCCGATCACGAAGTTCGCGCTCGACTTGCCGCGCCGCTTGAGCCCCATGTACGAGAGCGCCACGCCGCCGACGAGACCGGCGAACACGACGAAGGCGATCGCCGGGGAGCGATCCTTCCAGATGAAGGACTTGGCTTCCTTACCGGCGTTCTGCCAGGCCTCGTACGCGTTCTGCTCGGCGCCGACATCGATCGCGGTCGCGACGAAGGTCGCGAGGGCGATGACCATCGCCGCGATCCCCGCGTAGAGCATCGTCGTCCCCTGGCCGTGGGTCGACTTCCCTTCGGGGTTGAACAGGTGGCGCGTCCCGGTGACGACGCCGCGGAAGACCGTCTGGACCTCCATGGCGCGCGAGCCGTCGTGCACCTCGACCTCGGCGCCGGCGCCCGGCGCCCCCGAGAACGAGGGCGGCGGCGCGTAGGCCTGCTGCTGGTACGCGGCCGGATCCGGCTGCTGGTAGCCGCCCGACGGCGCACCCTGCTGGGCGTAGCCCTGCGGCGGCGCATAGGCCTGCTGCGGCGGCTGCGCGTAGGCGGTGGGCGGCGGTGGCGCGGCGAAACCACCCGGACGGCCCCCCCAGGCGCCCTGCGGCGGCGGCGTCTCCTGCGCCGGCGCGCCCTCCATGAACTGAACGACCACGCGGCAGTCGCCGAACATGATCTCGTCACCCGACTGCAGCCGGGCCTTCGTGATCCGCTCGCCGTTCACCGTCGTGCCGCGGGTCGAGCCCAGGTCGACGACGTGAATCTCGTTTGGGCCCGTCGTCTCGATGACGGCGTGCATGCGCGACACCGTCTCGTCATCCAGGCGCAGATGGGAAGATGCGAGCTTCCCGATCTTGATCACGTCCTGCGCGAGGACCTCCTCGCGGACCACGCTGTCCCCTTTGTAGATCTCGAAACGAATGGGGACGTTCACATCGGCCATGGCTGCTCTCTCCTGTTGTGTTCTCTGAAAGCGGGAGGCGCTCGATGGCCGTTTAACTGGAGCCTCTGATCGCGTCGAGGGAGGACGAGCTTCGCTCGTCCGACCTCATCGCGGGAGGCGTACGGAACCCTTTCGGGGTTCCGTTGTTAAATGTCCTCGAGCGTCTTCAACATCTCCGGGATGAAGTCTTTTCGAATCTCGATCAGGCTCGAATGGTCGGCCTTCTTCTGCGCGCTCACGAGCTCACCGTCCGGGCGCTGCAGGTCGCCTTCCACCGTGTCGTCTTCGAAGTCGTACACGGTCTTGGCCTTGTACTGCGTGTTGGCGTCATCGCCACCACCACCGCCGGCGGTGGCGGCCGCCGCATTGTCACCGCCACCCGCCGCCGGATCGGCGGCCAGGGCGCGGCCAGTACTCAGGAACGCGACGCTTCCGAGGACGGCAAAACCGATGATGAGCTTTTTCATGATTCGGTCTCCTTCAAACTGCCCGGAGCGCGGTCGCTGGACTTCAGACAACCGAAAGGCTCGCGGGTTCCAAAGAATCTATCAGATCCGACCACAGTGAGCGCCAAGGTGGGCGATGGGTGGCAGGTTCGACGAACCTGCCCGAAACGGCCGAGGGAGCCGGAAATTCGGCTCCCTCGGGTTCAGCGGGCCTCAGGGGCCCAGACGCCGCGCAGCGTTACTTCTTCTTTTTCTTCTTCTTGGCGCCGCCGCCATTGTCGTCGGCCGGCGCCGTCGCCGAGGCCGCGTTGGGGTCGCCGGCGGCGGGGGCAGCCGCCGCGGGGGCGCCCGGAGCCGCCGCGCCGCCCTTGTCCACACCCTCTTTGGCGGCCTTGGCGGCGGCCTCGTCGGCCTCCTGCTTCTTCATCTGCTCTTCCATCTGCTTCTGCTGCTCTTCGGCCTTCTTCTGCATCTCCTCGGCCTCGGCCTGCATCTTGGCCGCCTCGTCGAGGGCGACGTAAATTTCGTCGATGTCCTTGATGCGCTTCTCGGCCTCCTTCTTCATCCCGTCGGGGGTGGAGTCGGTGGCATGGCCAAGGAACTGGCGGTAGTAGTCCTGCGCCGTGTGCAGGGCGGGCTTCTGGCCGTCCTTGTAGTCCTGGTAGAGCAAGCCGAGGTTGAAGTAGGCCCAGGCGTTCGACGGGTCGATCTTCTCCGCCGAGTTGTACTGCGTCTCGGCCTCGTCGATCTTCTTGTTCCCGCGCAGCGCCACGCCGAGGCCGATGGCGGCCTCGTAGTTCTTCGGCTGCATCTCGAGGACCTTGCGGAAGTTCTCCTCGGCGGTGTTGTAGTCACGGTTGTTCAGCGAAAGGACGGCCAGGTTGAGGCGCGCCTCCGCCAGCCGCGGGTTCATTTCGACGGCCTTCTTGAACTGGCCGATGGCGGGGCTGATGTTCTTCTTCTTCAGCTCGACCAGGCCCAGCGTGTTGTAGACGACCGCCAGCTGCTTCTTCATGTCCGCGGTGACGCCAGTCCCCTCCTCCTTGACGTTGACCTCCTTGGCGAGCTTGCCGCCCTCGGAGTCGTCGGAGGAGCTGCCTTCCTTCTTCTCCTTCTTGCCCTTCTTCCCCTTGCCGCCCTTGCCCTCGGCAGAAGCGGCTTCGTCGACCTTGTCCTCGGCGAAGGTGCCGGTCGCGATTTCGTCGGCCTTGGCGATGGCCTGGTTGCCGACCAGCTTGGCCATCTCCAGCATGCCCATGTCGTAATAGATGAAGGCCAGGGTCGAGAAGGCCTGCAGGTTGTTGCTGTCGAGCGCCAGCACGGTACGCAGGTTGTTGACCGCCTGCGAGACGTACTGCCGCTTCTCATCCGGGCTCGACGCCTTGCGCGCCTTGTCGCGGAGGATCTGCGCCAGGTTGTTGCGCGCCTCGACGGTGTGCAGCGGATCGCTCTCGATCGCCTTGTTGAAAAGCGACTCGGCCTCCATCGGCTCGCCGCGCTTCCAGGCCATGTAGCCCAGGTTCGCGATGGCCGGGCCGTACTTCATCCCCTGCCAGATGCGGGCGGCGTCCTCTTGCCGGCCGCACTCGGCCAGCACCGCGCCCTGATTGAAGCGAGCTTCGACCAGGCCGGGGTTGGCGTCGGCCACCTGCTTGAAGGCGTTCGACACGCTGTCGCACTCGCCACCCGAGAGACCGCCCGACTTCTTGGCCGACACGTACCGCTGCATGGCCTTCTCGAAGTCGGCGCGCTGATCGTCGGTGATGGCGCGCTTCTTCTCCTTGGGGATCAGGTCGGCGGCACCCGCCTTGCTGATCGTCTCGTGCCCGCCCGAGTCACCGCCCAGCACCTCGTCGCCTTCGGTGCTGCCAGCGTTCTTCGCGCGCGGCTTCTGCTCGCCGCCGCAGCCGACGCTGGAGAGGCCGAGGCCCGCGCTCAGCATGAGGCTGAGCGCGATGGTCAGCCCCGTTCTTCCCTTGGTTTCGTACATCGCCATGGCTCGGGTCCTCACTTGTCACTCGAAGCGGTGGTGTTGGACGACGCCGCCGAGGCCGATTCGCTCAGCTCCGGCACCACGCTGGTCTCCTCCATCGCGGTCGAAACGTAGCCGGCCTCCGGCTTGACCTCCGACGCGAGCGGGTACTCGGTCGGCTTCATCTGGTTCAGCTCGCGCTCGCAGAGCCGCGACCACTCGTTGTACCAGGAGTAGTCGGTGGCGGCCTTGAGGCAGGTCTCGAAGCCCTCGACGGCCTTCGACTCGATCGGCTCCGCCTTGTCGACCAGGGCGTCGCAGAAGATCTCGCGCGGGCGGTTACCCCACTCGTCCTGCTCCTTCAGGTCTTTCGGGATCTCGGCGGTGTACAGCTGGCCGACGAAGTCCGAGTAGAGCTGGCCGATGCGGGCGCTCGCGGCGATGGCCCACTGCGCCTGCTTCATCTTGAAGACCTCGAGGTACTGGTCCCGGGCACGGTTCAGCCCCTTGGACTTCTCGTCCAGGTAGCTGGTGAACTTCTTGCCCGACTCCTCGGCCTTCTTCTTCTTCGCCTCGGCCTTGCGCTTGTTGTCGTACTGGCTCGGCTGCTGGAAGTCGAGGCCCTCGGGGAACTTCACGCGCAGGAAGGCCTCGTACGGGCTCTCCGCCAGGTAGAAGGCCGAACCGGCGACCGCGTAGGCGGCCAGGCTGGCGCGCGACTCGACGTCCTTGCCGGTGATCTTCGAGGCGGCCGCGCCCTTGTTCCAGATCTTCAGCACGGCCTGGAAGTGCTCGATGGCCTTCGCCGCCTGCGCCTTGTTGCGGTCGTAGACGATGATCTTCGAGCTGGTCGGCGGGCCGCACTGCGTCCGCTTGGCCTCTTTGATCTTCTTCCCCTTCTTCAGCTTCTTGTTGAGGTCGTAGATGACCTTCTGGCGGCCGGTGGCGGCGACGCGCTTGATCTCGAGGCAGGCGCCGTCCTCGGAGGCCTTGGGGCAGGACGCCTTCCACGACAGCTCGCCCAGGCGGAAGTGCGCCAGCACCTGGCGATCGGGACCGCCCTGCGGGCCCCACTTCTTCAGGTAGGTCTCCAGGTGCTTGGTGAGCTCGTCGTACTTCTTTTCCTTCTCGTACACGTCGCCCATCTGGAAGAACACGCCCGCGGCGTCCTGCGGCTTGCGCGAGCCGTAGAACTTCACGAACGAATCCATGTCGGCGATCGCCTTGTCGCTCTCGCCGAGGCCGATGCGGAAGGTGGTGGCGTTGCCGAGCGCGTCGGTCGCCTTCTTCTCACCCGGGAACTTGCTGGCGTAGTCCTCGTAGTAGTCGGACGCCTTCGAGTAGTAGGCCAGCTGGTGGTAGCCGGCGGCCACGCGGAACAGCGCCTTCTGGGCCAGCGGATCCTTCGGGTGCGCCTGGATCAGCGCCAGGCGCGCCTTGAGCGCCTGGCCGACCAGGTGAGCGTTCTGGAAGCACTGGCCGGCGTTCCAGAGCCGCTCGGCGTGCTTGGCGTGGTCGGGAAGAGCCTCGGCGGCGGCCAGCATCGAACGGCCGCACTCCTTGAAGTTCTTCTCCTTCTCGTACTGGTGCCCTTCCATGTCGTACGTGTCGCTCTTCAGCGAGATCATCTGCTTGCCGAACTCCGGATCCTTCATGAGCTCCGGCATCTCGAGGAACTTGTCGACCCAGGCCACGACCTCCTTGGTCTTGCCCTGAGCGTTCAGAGAGTCGAGCAGCAGGTTGGCGGAGTAGATGGCCAGCTCGTGCTTCGGGTACTTGCGCACGATGTCCTCGAACAGCTTCGCCGCCTCGTCGAAGTGGTTGTACTCGTAGAAGATGCGCGCCTTGCGGTACTTGATCGTCACCAGCTCCGGCGCGTCGGGGACGTACTTGATGTAGGTGTCGAAGGCCCCGATCATCTTCTTCTGGTACTCGGGGATCTCCATCGCCTCGATCTTCTTCTTGCCCTCGCGCTCCTTCAGCTTGTCCTGGTCGGCCTTGACCTGGTCTTCGTGCTCGTGGTCGTCGACGTTCAGCGCGTTCTTCCAGGCCAGGACGGCGGCGTAGGCGGCGTCCTTGACGTACTTGCCGTCGGGCTTCATCTCGACGACCTTCGTGTACTGCTCGGCGGCGTCCTTCCAGTTCTCCAGCGTCCAGAGGAGCTCGCCGTAGTAGTAGCTCATCTCATACGAGTCTTTGTCCTTCGGGAAGTGGTCCAGGTAGACCTTGTAGATGAACTTGTCGAGCGCGTAGGTGTCCTGGTTCTTCGTCTTCTGCGCTTCCTTGTGCCAGATGAGCGCCAGCTCCTTCGTGGTGTCGTGGAAGGTGTTGCGGCACTCCTCGAGCTGATCCTTCTTCATCCCCTTCATGTCGGCGACCTTGTCGTAGACGGCGCCGAGACGCTCGATCTCCTGGACCTGGTCCTTCTTGTTGCCGGCCGACAGGGTGTTGCGGACGATCTTGTTCTGCCACTCGCAGATTCGCGGTGAATCCATGTTCTGCGCGATGACCTTCTTGTAGACGCGGCTCGAGTCCTGGAACTGACCCTGCTCCCAATAGAGCTCGGCGAGCGCCTCCATCATCTTCGGCGCGTAGTCGCCGCCCGTGCGCTGGAAGAACTCCCAGGCCTTGTCCGGGCCGCCGACGTGGGCGTAGGCCTTGACGATGTCCTTCTTGGCCTCCTTGATCAGCGCCTGCTTCTGCGCCGCGGAGACGTTGACCTTCCCCTCGGTCGACATGCGGACCACGGTGACGAACGTTTCGAGGGCGGTCTTGTAGTCGCCCTGATTCACGTAGCACCACCCCTTCTTGTAGACCGCGTAGGGGTAGACGCTCGACTTCGGGAACTGCTCGACCTTCTCGTAGAACTTGAGGGCGTTATCCATCTCGCCCTTGTCGAAGTAGTATTCGGCGAACGACAGGTACGCGTCCGGGATGTACTTGCTGTTCGGGTAGTCCTTGATCAGGCGGTGGAAGAACTCGCGCGCTTGGTCTTCCTTCTTCACCGACGTCAGCAGGAAGGCGAGGCGGAAGAGCACCTCGTCCATGCGCTCGTACTTCCGGTACTTGGTCGCCTCGATGTACGACCTCACGGCCGCGAGCAACCACTTCTGCTGCTCGTCCTCGTACCGCTTCTGCGCCGCCTGCAGCTGACCGCGCTGGTTCGGCTGCATCTCGTAGATCTTCTGATCGAGGGCGCGCGCCTTGTTGAAGTTGTAGTGCTGCTTTTCGCCGTAGAGCTCGCCGAGCCTGAAGAGAAAATCCGGCTTCTGCGGGTCGTCGTCGCCTGTGACCGCGATCAGGCGCTTCATCTTGCCGATCTGCGCCTCGACCAGCTTCATGACGCCTTCTTGCTTCTGCTCGACGAACTGGTCGACCGTCAGGACGGGCCCGGTCTCCTTCTTCGGCGGCGGCGGAGCTTCCGGCTTGGTCAGGTTGGTCTGCTTCGCCTGAACCTCCGTCTCCTGCTTGGTGTACCGGGCCTTGCCGCCGTTGGCGGCGTCATCCGCCGCCAGCGCCGCCGCTGGCGCCAGCACGGTGACCGCCAGAGCCAACATTCCCCTCGAGAACCGGAGCTCGCTGATCATGATTTCTCCACTATTCGTGACTGCAACAACCGAACGTTGAGAAGCGCTGTTGGAAAACTACGGGACGATTAAGGGACGTCGCCGCCGCCGCCAGCCGGGGCCCCACCACCGGTGTCCCCGCCGCCAGTGTCCCCGCCACCCGCCGCGTCACCGCCTCCGGCCTCGCCACCCGCGGGCGCCGCCGGGGCCTCGCCGGTCGACGGCGCACCCTCGGGCGCGGCGCCGCCGCACTTGTTCACGATCTTCACCCGGTAGTAGCCGAGCTCGTCGCGCCAGTACTCGCCGTTGAACGGCCAGAGCACGTGCTCGTCGTCGGCGCGGAGCTCGTCGGTGTGATGAGCGCCGGCGCTCTTCTGCACCGCCTGCTCGGTGATGATCTCCTGCTCCAGCTCGCCCTTCTGGCCGGCCAGGATCTCGTACTCGATCTTGATGACGCGCTTGATGAGCTGCGCGAGCTCCTCGGTCAGACGCTTGAGGCGGCGGCGGGCCAGGTCGCCCGCCTCGTTGACCGCCAGCGACCGCTGCAGCGTCAGGTCGGCGAACACGTTCTGCGCAATGTTGGTCGACTTCCAGGACGCGTCGGACTTGTCGTAACGCTTGAGCTCGCTGTCGAGCTCCTTCACGTAGTCGAACCGGCGGCCGATCGTGAGATCGCCGAGAACGCCGCGCGCCGCGCGCTCCACCTGCTCCGGCAGGCCGGAGGTCTGCTTGCGGATCTTGAGCGCCACCTCGTACAGGTCGCCGTTGTCCTGCGTGCCGGTGATGAGCTTCTTCAGCTCCTGGAACACGTCGGGATAGACCGCGTTGAAGTCGCCGATGGCCTCCTCGGCGCGGTCGTAACGGCAGTTGTAGAAGTAGATCGTCGCCTTGACGGTCAGCGCCTCCGCGACCGACTCCGGCTTGATGTACTCGTCGAAGTAGGGCGCCTGGATGGTGTGGATGTCGCCGAGCGCCTTCGAGTACCCTTTCTGCTTCAGCATGAAGTTCGCCCACGACGCCTCGAACAGGCTGTTCGCCCAGTCATAGGCGTCCTGCGAGACGCGGTCGAAATACTTCACGGCCAGGTCGTACTGGCCCGTCGAGTAGAACGTGCGGGCCAGCGACAGGTTCGCGATGTCCTGGTACGGCTGGATGTGCGGATCCTCGCTCTGCGCCGCGGTCCGGAGGACCTCCTTGAAGGCCTCGACGGCCGGCTTGGCCTGGTACTGGCGAACGAACGTCGCGCCCTCGAACAGCTTGGCCTCGACGTAGGCGTCGGCGTTGGCGGGGACGGCCTGGAACAGCTCGACGGCCTCTTTGAAGTTCCCCTTCTGGTAGTAGTACTTGCCGAGCAAGAAGTAGAGACGGTCGCGGACCTTCTCGAGCGCCGGCTGATCGAGCTCGGCGCGATTGTACTTGCCGATCTTCTCGAGGATGCCCGTCGAGTCCGGCAGCTGGCGCTCCAGCGAGGCGAGCCACTTCAGCGTCGCGTTGTAGTACGCGTGGGCCGCGCCCTTCTGCACGATGCGATCGAAGTAGGAGAGCGAAGCCGAGTAGAACTTCATGTTGTAGAGGGCCTTGCCCATCCAGAACTCGGCCTTCTGCTTGTTCGGCTCGGTGTCGCCCGACTCGCCCTCGACGACCTTGCTGAGCTCGATCGACGCCGAGTAGTAGTCCTCGCCGTCGTACAACTTGAACGCGCGCTCGAGAACCTTCGACGGCTGATCGCCGGTCGGCTGCTCGGCCTCGGGCTGGTAGTCGCCGCCGGTGTCCGCCGCCTTTTTCTTTTTGGCGGAGGCCACTGACCCTGTGAGGAGCAATGAACTGGTCAACAGGATGCCGATCGCGCGCTTGCGGCTCATGCGGAGACCTCGCTGGTTGTGCCCGAAGGCACGGAACTGAGGAAGGGGGGCAACGTTTCTACGACAGACGGGCTACGACGCCAAGGGGTTCACGATCGGCCAACTACATCACCCTGCACGACGCCACACGGACGTGCGCCGACGTGGAAAAGCACACCCAAAACCGGGCCATGCTACGCAAGCGCGCTTCTACCTGTCAAGGGAATCCGTGACCGATTACCGCTGGCTATCCGAGGGGTTCCGGCGTTGGACCGGTCCCCGCGCGATGCCGAGTCCGTGCTTGACAGCCCCGAACGTGTAAGTAAACATGGCCGCTCTTTTGCGGAGACCGACCATGTCCGCGGTCGGCGTCGAGTCGCGCGTGTTGCCTTGCCTCTCCCTTTTGCTGTGCCTCTTTTTCGGCCCCAAGGAGCGCTCATGAAGTTCGTTTCCCGACTCATCCCACATGCCGGCGGCTCGGTCCGCGGATCCTTCCTGATGGCGCTGGGCGTGCTGGCTCTCGGATTCGTTGCCTCCTGCCAGAACAATCACATTGGTCGTCCTTGCCTCACGGATGCGCCGGCCGACGCCGGGACGGGGTCGACGGACAAGATCACCATCGTCTCGTCGCCCGCGCTGCAGTGCCCGAGCCGCATCTGCTTGCTGCCCGCGGCGAACGGGAACGTCGACACCTCCAATGAGAGCGCGTTCTGCACGGCTTCCTGCTCGACGGACGACGACTGCTCCGACGTGGATCCGGGCACCCAGTGCCAGAAGGGATTCGTCTGCACCTGGGCGACCACCAGCGGACCTTTCTGCTGCGAGAAGCTCTGCGTCTGCCACGACTTCGTGAACGAGCCGGCGGGCGGCTTCCAGGAGCCGGACACCTGCACGCACGCTGGCAGCTGCCAGAACGTGATGTAGCCCGCGGGGCCGGCGCCCTCGGCCGGCCCTGACCGCGCGCGATCTATCCCGCGACCTGGAACGCGTCGGAGATGTGTACGATCTCCGGCGCGCGCGCGTCGTCCTCCCAGAACGTCACGCCCACGACGTCGAACCGGTAGGCCGTGGCCGCCGGCGCTTCGGCGTCCAGATACAGGCGCGCGGCGCGAATGACCCGGGCGCGCTTGTGCGGCGTGACCGCCTCCAGCGGATGTCCCTGGGCCAGGCCCGTCCGCGAGCGCACCTCGACGAACACGCAGGCGCCCTGGTCGTCGGCGACGAGGTCGATCTCGCCTGACTCCTGGCCGTACCGGCGCCAGTTGCGCGCGACGATGCGCATCCCGGCGGCCTCGAGAAAGGCCGCCGCCAGATCCTCGGCGCGCCGCCCGAGACCCGCGCGTGCAGCGAGGCGATCGGACACGCGCGCGCCCGTTCGCGCTTACGACGCGCTGGGAGCGGCCGCGGCCGGCGTGGCAGCGGCCGCGGGGGCGCTGGCCGGCGTCGAGTCCTTCGCGTCCTTCGACGAGTCTTCCGAGGGGCCCTTCTCGCCCTTGATGCGGGCGGCCTTGCCCTGCAGCGCGCGCAGGTAGTTGAGGCGCGCACGGCGAACCTCGCCCCGCGAGAGGACCTCGATCTTCTCGATGCGCGACGTGTGGAGCGGGAAGATGCGCTCGACGCCGACGCCGTAGGAGATCTTGCGGACCGTGAAAGACGCCCGCGAGCCGCCGCGGTGCTGGCCGATCACGACCCCTTCGAACACCTGCACCCGCTCCTTGTCGCCTTCCTTGATCAGCGTGTGAACGCGGACGCTGTCACCCGAGCGCAGCTCGGGCAGGTCGGTCCGACGGAAGCTGCTCTCAATCTCACGCAAAAGCGGGTTCTGGCTCATGGGAAAGCCCGCATATCTAGACGCACGGGCGCCGCGAGTCAAGTGTCGTCGTCGTTCGATCGCCCGGGCGCCGCCAGCAGGGCGCGCTCCTCAGCCGTGAACGGGTGCGCCTCCAGCAGGTCGGGGCGGCGCTCCAAGGTCAGCCGCGCCGACTCGCGCCGCCGCCAGCGGGCGATGGCGGCGTGGTCGCCGGAGAGCAGGATCTCGGGCACCGCCTGGCCGTTCCAGACGGCCGGACGCGTCCACTGCGGGTACTCCAGGCGGCCGGCCGAGAACGACTCATCGTTGGCCGAGAGACCGCAGCCCAGGACGCCCGGCACCAGCCGCGCCACGGCCTCCAGCACCGCCGCGGCGGCCACCTCGCCGCCCGCCAGGACGAAGTCACCCAGGCGCAGCTCATCGTCGACCAGGCCGCTGGCGCGATCGTCGATCCCCTCATAACGGCCGCACACCAGCGTCACGCGGGGCTCGGTGGCCAGGGCGCGCGCCCAGCCCTGGTCGAAGGCCCGCCCGCGCGGCGTGAGCAGGATCCGGCGCGACGGACCCCGCGCCGCCGCGATCGACGACAGCGCCGCCGCGATCGGTTCGACGCCCAGGATCATGCCGGGCCCGCCGCCGTACGGCGTGTCGTCGACCTGGCGGTAGCGCCCGCGCCCGAAGTCGCGCGGGTTCGTGCAGTGGACGGCCAGAATGCCGGCCTCCACGGCACGGCCGATCACCGTGGCCGAGACGAACGCCCCGATCACCTCGGGGAACAGGGTCACGATCTCGAAGGTCAGCGACGGCGGCTCGGCCGGCGACGTGTCAGAGGTCGTCGTCATCGGGGTCCCAGCGGACCGTTATCTTACGGCCGGGTCCGTCGACCAGCAGCACGAAGTCCGGAACCAGCGGGATCAGATGCTCGTGTCCGTCCGGGCCGGCTGCGGTCATCACGTCGTGGGCGCCGTTCCAGAACGTCCCGCGCGCCACGCCCAGCGATCGTCCCGACACGTCCTCGACGGCGCAGCCCAGGACGTCCTCGACGTAATACTCGCCCGGCGCCAACGGCGGCAACGCCGTGCGCGCGACGCGCACCTCCGCCAGGGTCAGCTTGGCGGCGGCGTCGCGATCGCCCACGCCGGCCAGGCGGCACAGGTACCCGCCCTCGACGGGGCGGCAGCCCACCAGCTGGTGCGTCGTCCAGCGGCCGTCGTGCGACACGTGGACCTCACGGACGCTGGCCAGCTCGCGCCCGCGGGCGTTGTAGGGGCGCAGGCTGATCTCGCCAGTCACGCCGTGCGGGCGGCCGAAGACGCCGATGGCCAGCGTGGCGGGATCGTAGGCGCCGGGCTTCGGAGTCATGTCGTCAAAAGACCCCGAGAAGGTCCTTTGGAGCCGACTACTCGAGGATCTCGAGGATGACGCGGCGGCGGGTCTTGGCCGACGCGGCCGCCAGGATCGTGCGCAACGCCTTGGCGGTGCGGCCCTGCTTGCCGATCACCTTACCGAGGTCCTCCTCGGCGACCTTCAGCTCGAACACCAGCGCGTCGGGTTCGGAGATCTCCTCCACCTCGACCTCTTCCGGGTGGTCGACCAGGCCACGGGCCAGGTAGTCGACCAGCTCGCGTAACGCGGGCTCCCCACCTGCTCTCTGAGCGCCGTCGCTCATGGACGGGCGCTAGGCCGACGGAGCGGCCGGGGCGGCCTGCCGCTGCCGGCGCAGCAGCTCGGAGACGGTCTGGCTGGGAACGGCGCCGACCGACAGCCAGTGCTTGAGGCGCTCGGCATCGACGCGGAACTCGACCGGCTCGCGAATGGGATCGTAGACACCGAGCTGCTCGATGAAGCGACCGTCGCGGGGGCTCCGGCGATCAGCGGCGACGACACGATAAAAGGGAACCTTTTTGCCGCCGGCGCGGGTGAGACGAATGGTCACGGCCATGGTTGGGAGAGTCCTCGAAAAACGAGCTGCGAAACCTACCGGCGGTTCCCCGCCCTGTCAAGACGATCCGGTCGACAAGCGGGAATTGCCAGGCCACGGTCCGGATTGCCATAGTGCGCCCGCCGTGCCGACGAGAACCCCACGCCCGCCTGCCCGACCGCCCTGGCTCCTCCTGGCGCTGGCCCTCCTGGCCTCCTCCGTCCGAGGGGCCGCGGCCGCCGGCCCGCCCGTCGAGCGGCGGCTGACGATCTTCTACACGGCCGACATCCACGGGACGCTGGAGCCCTGCGGCTGCACCAGCGATCCGCTGGGCGACGTGGCCCGCTACGCGGCCCTGGTGCGGACCGCCGCCAAGTCGGGTCCGACGCTGCTGGTCGACGGCGGCGGGATCTCATTCCCGGAGAGCAGCAGCGCCAAGGAGCACGAAGCGGACGATCGCCGCGCGCGGTTCCTGGCGCGTACGCTGACCGGGCTGGGGACGTTCGCGGCCGGGCTGGCGGAGACCGACCTGGGCCTGCCGCACGGCGAGGTCGCGCCGCGCCGCCTGGCGGTGAACTTCACCACGTCGCCGGCGATCGCGCCGTCGCTGGTGCAGACCGTCGGCGGCGTGAAGGTGGGTGTGTTCGGCGTGGCGGATCCGTCGCTGGCCGCGCGCGTGAAGGCCGAGGGCGAGGATCCGGTCCCGGCCGCCAAGCGTGAGGTCGCCCGCCTGCGCGCCGCCGGGGCCGAGCTGGTGATCGCGCTGGTGCCGCTCGATCGCCCGACGGCGCGGCGGCTGGCCCGCGCGGCGGCGCCCGACCTGATCGTGCTCGGCCACCAGGTCGGCAACGGACAAGCGCGCGCCGAGCAGGTCGGCTCGACGTTCCTGCTCGCGCCCGCCGAGGAGCTGCAGCGGGTGGGACGCCTCGATCTGATCTGGCGCGGCGCCGGTCCGGTGGTCGACGCCGGCGGGCCGGAGGCGGCCGCGCTGCGCCGGATCGAGATCGACACGGCGATCGGGCGCCTCGACGCGGAGCTGGCGAGCTGGGCCAAAATGGGAACGACGGGCGGCGGCGACGCGGCCTTCGTCGCCGGCAAGCAGCGGGAGCGCCAGGCCCTGGGCGACGAGCGCAGGGGCCTGGAAGCCCCGTGGACGCCGCCCGCGACGGGCAGCTACTTCACGAACCGGCTGATCCCGCTCCGTCGCAGCCTGCCGCGCGACGAGAAGGTGGCCGCCGAGATGCACCGCCTGGACGCGGAGGTCGGCGCCATCAACCTGCGCAACGCGCCGCCGCCCCCACCGCCCGAGCCGGGACGCCCCTACTACGTCGGCGACGCCAAATGCGGGGCGTGCCACAAGGAGGCGCTGGCGTTCTGGAAGCGGACCGTCCACGCGACTGCCTGGCGGACGTTGGTCCAGGTGGGCAAGCAGAACGACTACAAGTGCGCCGGCTGTCACGTGACCGGCTGGGGGCAGATCGGCGGCAGCAGCCTGGGCCACACCGATCGCCTGCGCGACGTGCAGTGCGAGGTCTGCCACGGCCCGGGATCGATCCACGTGGCCGAGAAAGGGCTGGAGGAGCCGCCGTCGGTCCACAAGGAGGCGCCGGCCAGCACCTGCACCGGCTGCCACACCACGCAGCACTCCGACACGTTCCAGTACGAGGCCTACCTGCGCGACATCCTCGGCCCGGGCCACGCGCCGGCCGCGCGCGCGAAGCTGGGCGACGGCCCCACCGGGAACGAGCTGCGGAGCGCGGCGCTGTCCCGCGCCAGGGCCGCCGGCGCCGCCGAGGCGCAGAAGCTATGACAACCGCGCCGTCGAGGCGCGGAGGCTAGGAGACCGTCGCTCCGCTGAGCAGCTGGTCGAGCAGATCGGCCTCGATGTTCCCGCCGGTCACGACCAACACGGTCCGACGGCCGCGGATCGGGGCGGCATCGTCGAGCAGCGCCGCGAGGGCCACCGCCGCCGACGCCTCGCACATGATCCCCAGCGTGCGGTAGGCGTAGCCGATGGCGCTGCGGATGGCCAGCTCGCTGACCAGCGCGATCTCGGGGAAGTAGTCCCGCGCCATCGCGAAGGTCCGCTCGCTGACCGCGCCCTCCAGCCCCTCGGCCAGCGTGGGCCCGCCCGCGTAGGTCGTGTAGGCGCGCCCCTCGTCCAGTGACCGGCGCATGGCGCAGTTCGACTCGGGCGAGGCGCCCAGGATCTTGATCCCGCGCGGCACGACCTCGACGCCGATGCCGCCGGCCAGGCCGCCGCCGCCCACCGGGACGACGATCGATTGCACGTCGGGGAGCTGGGCCAGGATCTCGCGCGCCAGCAGGCCGCCGTTGCCGGCGATGACGTGGTCGTCGTCGAAGGCCGACACGAACACCGCGCCGTCGCTGGCGGCCCGGCGGCGCGCCTCGGCCTCGGCCTCGTCATAGGTGGCGCCGACGACCGCCACCTTGGCGCCCAGCGCGGCGATGCCGGCGCGCTTGAACTCCGGCGCCTGCGCCGACACCAGCACGGTCGCCTCGACGCCGAACGTGCGCGCCGCCAGCGCCACGCCCAGGCCGTGGTTGCCGGCCGACGCCGCGATCACCCGGGGCGGCGGCGTGGAGGCCAGCGCCAGCGCGGCGATCTTCGCCGCCGCGCCCCGCAGCTTGAACGACCCCGTGCGCTGCAGGTTCTCGAGCTTGAGCCAGACGTCGGCGCCCGTGCGGCGCCCCAGCGCCGGCGCCGGCACCAGCGGCGTGACGCGGGCCAGCTTCCGGACGCGGTTGGCGACCTCGCCCCCCGTGACCTCCCGCCAAACGTCCGGATCGAACATCCGCTCCATGCGAACGCGACCCTATCACGCGGTCGACGTCCAGGGTTGCGCGCGGTAAATACGAAGGATGTCGTTCGTGGCCCTCGACCAACTGGTGCGGCGCGGGCACCTCTCCGAAGACAAGGCCCCGCGCGTCGCCGAGCTGTGGGACGAGATCCGGCGGCTCAAGCGCGAGAAGCGGGCTTTCATCCCGGCGCACAACTATCAGGTCCCCGAGGTGCAGGCGATCGCCGACACCGTCGGCGACAGCTTCGAGCTGGCCGTGAAGGCGCGCGATCTGGACCCGGCGCAGGCGGCGATGGTCGTCTTCTGCGGCGTCCGCTTCATGGCCGAGGGGTGTTACACGCTGGCGCCCGAACGCCCGGTCTACCTGCCCAGCCTGGACGCGCTCTGCTCGCTGGCCGAGGTCGACGCCGACGACGTCGCCGAGCGCCAGGACTTCCTGCGCGCCGCCGGCCGCCGGTTCGCGACCATGACCTACGTCAACACGTACGCCGACGTGAAGGCGCTCTCGGACACCTGCTGCACGAGCTCGAACGCCGCGCGCATCGCCGACAAGCTGGGCGTCCCCGATCTGCTGTTCGTCCCCGACCAGAACCTGGCGTACCAGGTGGGGCTCTCGACCAAGCGCATCTACCTGCCGCCGCCCGAGCCGCACAAGTTCCACCCGCGCGAGTACGGCGACATGATCGAACCGCTGATCCGCGAGGGAGAGCGGCAGGGGCTGACGGGCTGCGTGTTCGCCTGGGAGGGCGCCTGCCACGTCCACCACCAGATGAGCGTCGAGGACATCCGGCGCATCCGCCACGACGATCCCGGCGCGACCGTGATCGTCCACGGCGAGGTCCGGCCCGAGCTACAGGACGCCGCCGACGCCGTGATGTCGACGTCGCAGATGGCGAAGTACGTCGAGACCCACCCCGAGAAGACGCGCTACGCGATCCTGACCGAGTGCGGGCTGGTCGTCCGGCTGGAGCTCGACCACCCAGAGAAGCAGTTCTACAAGCCCTGCCGCCTCTGCCGGTACATGAAGGCGACCGATCTGGAGAGCGTCTACCGGACGCTGCGCGACGAGCCACCCGAGCAGCGCATCACCGTCCCCGAGGACGTCCGCGCCGGCGCCGCGCGCGCGATGCTCAGGATGATCGAGCTCGCGAGCTGACCGGCGCGCCGGCGGGCGCGGCCGGCCATTTGCAATAGAAATGTTTAGTGGTAATAATTTCTATTGAAATGACCCGACCGCTGCGACATCCGGCGCCGCACGAGACCGCCACGGCGGCCGAGGGGTTGGCGGAGAAGCGCGCCCGGGTGCTGACCAAGGCGACGGTGCGGGTCGCCGGCCAGCTCGGCCTGGCCCAGGGCGAGCTGGGGCAGGTCTTGGGCCTCAGCGCCTCGACCGTGTCGCGCATGTTCAAGGACGAATGGGTGCTGCCCGCCGAGAGCAAGCACTGGGAGCTGGCTGCCCTGCTGGTGCGGATCTTCCGCAGCCTGGACGCGCTGGTGGGGGGCGACGAGAAGAACCTCCGGGCCTGGTTTCGCGCCGAGAACGTCCACCTGGGTGGCGTTCCAGCGGCGTTGGTCTTCCGGATCGAGGGGCTGACCCGTGTCGCTGGATATTTGGACGCGCTGCGAGGGGCCCAGTAGGGTCGGCCCGCTCGCCCTGACCCCCTGGCGGGTGGTGGAGGCGCAGCATCGGGTCTCGACGCGCTGGCTGGTCGACACGCTGGAGGAGCAGGCGCTGCTGGAAGAGATCGTCGACGAGGTGAAGCCGCCCCGCCCGCCCGATCGGCGGTTCGACGAGCTGCACTTCCTGCTGTTCACGCCGTTCCGGTACCCGCCCCTCAAGCACGGCTCGCGCTTCGGCACCGCGCACGAACCGGCGCTCTGGTACGGGGCCCGGGAACTCGAAACCGGCCTGGCCGAGAAGGCCTATTACCAGCTGGTGTTCGTGGCCGGCACCACGGCCGTGCTGGAGAACCTGAACTGCCTCTGGAGCGCCTTCCGCGCGAAGATCGCGACCGCGCGCGGGGTCGACCTGACGGCGGCGCCGTTCGCCCGCTTCGAGACCGCGATCTCCTCGCCGACGTCGTACGCGGCCACGCAGGCGCTGGGCGCCGGCATGCGGGCCGCCGGCGTCGAGGCCTGCCTGTTCCGTTCGGCCCGCTGCCCGAAGCACGGGACGGCCGTGGCGCTGTTTCAACCGGCGTTCGCCAGCCCGCATCCGCTGGGCGCCGCGCAGACCTGGCGCTGCGTGGTGACCGCCGCGGGCTGCGAGGTCAGCCAGACGAATCTCGGCGACCCGCAGGTGCTGGTCTTCTCCCGCGCGCAGTTCGAGGTCGGCGGCCGCCTGCCGGCGCCGGGCTTGACCGATTAGCTCGGCCTGTTCACGGGCGCAGGACGATGCGCGCGCCGGCGTCGCTCTCGGACCAGGCCTTCGTGACGTCGGCCAGCGGCACGACGCGGGTGGCGATCTCGAAGCCGGCCGACGGCGCAGCGTCCAGGACGCCGCGGACGGCGGCCAGCAGGCGCGGCAGCGGGACGCTCCCGATTCCGCTCCCCATCAACTCGAGGGCAGACGACCGCAGCGCCGCGCTGGGCAGGGTGATGTCCGAGCCGCTCATGGCGCCGATCTGGACGAAACGGATCGGGACGGCCTCGGGCCCGGCCTTGGCGGCGGCGACGATGATCGTCTCCGCGCTCGCCCCCCACAGGTAGTCGAGGACGACGCCGAGGCCGGGCTGGAATTCGTTCTTGAAGGCCCGCTCGAGCGCGTCGCGGTCCTGCAGCAACGGCACCGTCACGTCGGCGCCCAGGCGGCGGAGGTCGTCGAACATGTCGGGGTGGCGGCCCGTGGCGATGACCTTCCCAGCGCCGAGGTGCTTGGCGATCTGGATCGCCAGCCGCCCCGATGCGCCGGTGGCGCCGTTCACGAGGACCGTCTCGCCGGCGCGCAGGCGCGCGCGCTCGACCAGCGCCGCCCATGACGACATGCCGGGGATCGCCAGGGCGGCCGCCGCGTCGTCGCCCAGCCCGGCGGGCAGCGCGATCAGGTGGCGCTCGTCGGCCACGCATCGCTCGGCCATCGCCCCGTAAGGATGCTCGGGCGCCAGGAAGTAGACGCGCCGGCCGTCGGCCGCCACGCCGGTCCCGTCGAGCCCGGGGATGAACGGCAGCCCGCCCTGGGTGCTGTAGTGGCGGCCCGAGGCGCGGCCCTTCGTCACGTGGCTGATCGACGAGGCGGTCACGCGGATCAGCGCCTGCCCTGGCGCGGGCTGCGGATCCTCGAAGTCCCCGTAGGCCGGCGGCCGGCCGGCTTCGGTCACGATGGCGGCTTTCATGATATGTGTATTATACACATATCTCGTGCGCCAACCAGGAGAGGACGTGAAGCGGGCCCTGTCCGAGCTGCGCGAGGCGCTGCTCGACCTGACCGGGGTCCTGAGCCGGCCCCAGCCCGACGCCGCCCTCATCGCGCGGGCCGGGGTCGACCTCGATCGCGCGCTGTTTCCGCTGCTGGTGCGGATCGCGCGCCGCGGGCCGCTGGGGGTGGGCGAGCTGGCGGAGCTCTGCGGCCGCGACTACACGACGGTCAGCCGGCAGATCGCCAAGCTCGAGACGCTGGGGCTGGTCGCGCGCCAGGTCAACCGCCAGGACGCGCGCGTCAAGCAGGCCGTGATCACCGCCAAGGGGCGGCGGATGACCAGCGCCCTCGACGGCGCGCGCGAGAAGCTGATGTCGTCGTTGCTCGCCCGCTGGGAGAGGCGCGAGATCACCGAGCTGGCGCGCCTCTTGCGCAAGCTGGCCGACGAGGCGCTCGGCTTCGTCCAGGCCGAGAGGGCCCGCGCCGGCCGCTAAGCAGCCTTGGGGCGCGCGACGTGGATCTCGACCTTGGCGACGTCGCGCGTGGTCTGCTCGATCAGCGAGAGGAGCTCGACGCTCTGGCCGCGATCGTCCAGCCAGGCCAGGCGCATGTCGTCCCAGTCGAAGTGCCAGGCGCGGTCGCGGAAGGCGGCCCAGAGCTGCCGCGGCGACGGCTGCGGCGTCAGCATCAGGCGCTGCTTCTCGAGGAAGGTGATCGTCAGCGTCCCCTGCGACAGCGAGACCTCGGCCAGGTCGGGATCCACGTCCTCGAACGCGCGGTCGACCCGCGCGAACGTGTCGTCCAGGAGATGCCGGTACGTCTTGTCGTCAAGATTCACGAATCACCGCCGTGTGAAGGCCATCCAGAAGTCGAATCCCGAGCGCCGCACCAGGACCGGCACCGGGTCGCCCAGCTTATAGTGGCCCAGGGCAGACGCCACGTCCGGCGACGTCTTGATGTTCATCTTGCCGATGCGCAGGACCAGGTCGCCCACGCGCAGGCCGGCCTGGTCGGCGGCGCTGTGGTCGGTCACCCGCGTGACCGAGACGGCCTGCCCGCCCGCGCGCGACTCCGCCACGTCGAAGTCGTCGACGTTGGCCATGATCGGCTCGGGCACGCGCGCGCAGCTCGACGGATGCAGCGGCGCGATCTCGTGCATCGCCGCCGGGCGGGGCACGATCTCGCGATCGGTCTTCTTGCCGTCGCGCATGACCGCGATCTTGATCCGCGTCCCCGGCGCGCTCAGCTGCGCGTCGATCTTGAAGTCCTCGCTGGTCGATACCTCGTCCCCGTTCCAGCCCACCACCACGTCGCCCGGCTCCAGCCCGGCGGTCTCGGCCGGCGACCCTTTCTCGACGCTGGCGATCAGCGCGCCGCGCCCCGACGGCAGCTTCAGCGCCGCCTCCAGCGCCGGATCGACAGGCTGCGCGTCGACGCCCAGGTAGGCGCGCCGCGCGCTGCCCGTCTCCATCAACCGCGGCAGCAGCGCCTTGGCCATGTCGATCGGGATCGCGAAACCGATCCCCTGCGCCGGCTGCAGCGGGTGACCCGCCCAGAACGCGGCGTTGATGCCGATGACCGCGCCGGTGGCGTCGATCAGCGGCCCGCCCGAGTTGCCGAGGTTGATCGACGCGTCGGTCTGGATGAAGAACGAGTAGAGATCCTCGGACCCGGCCTCGTGCAGGCTGGCGCGATCGACGACGCGCTCCTTGGCCGAGACGATCCCGGCGGTCACGCTGTGGTTGAAGCCGTAGGGGTTGCCGATGGCGATCACCGGCTCGCCCACCCGAACCGCGCGCGAGTCACCCAGCGCCAGCACCGGCAGCGGCGTCTTCGAGTCGACCTTCAACAGCGCGATGTCGGTCGGCATGTCGGCGCCCACCACGCAGGCCGGCAGCTCGCGCCCGTCGAACAGGCGAATGCGCAGATCGCCCACGCCGCGAACGACGTGCTCGTTGGTCAGGATGTAGCCGTCCTTGTTGATCAGGAAGCCGGTCCCGATCGACGTGCGCCCCGCGTCGCTGTCGGACTCGGAAGAGGTCGTCCCTTCGGGCAGCTCGCCGCGCACGTGGACCACCGCCGGGCGCGCGCGTTCGGACAGCTCGGTGAATCCGCCCACCAGCGGCCGGGGATGCCGGGGGGCGCTGACCCACACCGGAGCCGGCTCGCGCGCCTCACCCGGGCTTCCGCCCGGCCCCAGCGCCAAGAGAGCGAACGCGATCGCGGCGACCGGGCGCATGCCGCGAAAGCTTACGCGATGAGAAGCTGCGATCCAGTCGGGAACCCTCAGAGGGTTCCCGAACCCTCCCGCGACGGACTCCGCTGGGCGGAGCCCAGCTCCGTCCACCGAGCGATCCAGTCGGGAACCCTCAAAGGGTTCCCGAACCCTCCCGCGACGGACTCCGCTGGGCGGAGCCCAGCTCCGTCCACGCGCGATCCAGTCTCAGCGATCGACGCGGCGGATCAGCCGGTGCAACGCCTGGCGATCGGCCGCCGAGACGCGCTCCTCGGGGGCACCTCCGTCGGCGGATTCCTTACGCGCGAGCTCTTGCTTCTCTTTCTCCTGCTCCTTACCGGAGATCCGGCGGCGCACGTCGTCGACCAGGGGCTCCGCGGCCTGGCGGGTGCCGTCGACCAGCTCCTGCGACTCCTTGGTCTGACCGATCGCGCGCAGGTGCTGGAACAGCGTTTGAGAGCCGAGCTTCACCGTCGCCCCGAACCAGGCGAACGCCATGAAGCCGACCAGCGCGAACCCCAGCTTGAGGAGACGGAACACGCCGGTTGCCTCTCAGCGCAGAATCTGGCTGGCCGCGCGGAAGACGATCTGGCCCGACTCCGGAACGGCGTCGCGCGCCCGCAGCCGTCGCTGCAGACCCGCTACGCCCCGACGCCGGCCCGACGACACCAGCACGACGCCCTTCGGCAACGCGCGCACGCGGCTTTCAGAAAATTCGCCCAGCATGGATCACCTGTCCCATCTTCACCGGGCCAGGTTGGCCGTCAAATTTTTTGAAGATTTTACTTTAAGGATGCCCCGCCGGGACCGCCCGCGGCGGTCACTCTTCAGCGGTGGGGACCAGATCGGCGCCGGTCTCTTTCGCCAGGGCGGCCAGGTGCTTGCGGGCGGCGCGCTCGATCAGCCAGACGACCAGGATGGAGACGTTGAACAGGCCGAACAGCGGCGTCGACATCAGCACCTGAGACAGCACGTCGGGGCCGGGCGTCAACACGCCGCCCACGACGAAAGCCAGGATGAGGGCGTACTTGTTGAACCGCCAGAGCCCCTTGGCCGTGACGATCCCCAGCCAGCCGAGCACCGCCAGGATGACCGGCAGCTCGAACGCCACGCCGGTCCCCATCATCATGGCGGTCATGAAGCCGACGACCTCGTCCATCATGACGGCCGGCTCGATCTTGAAGTGCAGCGATCCGGTCGGGAACACCTCGGCGAACGACAGCATGTACGTCAGCGCCGGCTTGCACAGGACCGCGTACCCGAACAGCGCGCCGCCGATGAAGCAGACCGCCGTCGCGCCGGTCACCACCAGCGCCATCCGCTTTTCCTTGCGATAGAGCCCGGGCGCCACGAAGCGCCACAGCTCCCAGAAGATGAAGGGGCTGGCCACCAGCAGCGCGCCGTAGAGCGCCAGCTTGGTGTAGACCCAGAACGGCTCCGTCGGGCTGGCGAAGCGGAAGACCGGCTCCTGCCCGGCCAGCGCCGCGATCCACGCCGCCCGAGCCGGCCGCGTGAGGAAGTCGAAGTAGTTCTTGACGAAGTAGAACGAGATCCCGATCGCGATCAGGAAGACGATCGCCGAGTTCCGCAGCCGCAGCCGCAGCTCCGCCAGGTGCTCGACGAATGACATGCGAGCCCGCTCGACCGAGGCTTGGTCCTTCTCGTCGTTGGTGGTCAGCTTGGCCTCCGGCGTGGGGGGCGGGGGGTTCTCAGGCCTTCTTCGTTCCGGGCGGCGGCGGGGGCGGCTTGACCGCGGCTGGCGGGCGCGCCGACGCCCCCGGCGGCAGCAGGTCGCTCTCCGACAACGTCTGGGTGGCGTTCGCGCGGTCGCCCGTCAGGTTGGAGACCGGCGGCGTCACGCGCGG
>CAZTZM010000103.1:0-11632 GCA_964618005.1 uncultured Myxococcales bacterium | reverse complement strand
CTCGTCGTCGCCAGGCAGCAGCCGCAGCTCGTCGCCGCGCCGGCGCACGGTGACCAGATCAGCGGTAAGCACTGTGGTCGCGCCGCCGCGCGCTGGTGAAGGTCTCGGCCGTGTTGGCGGTGACCAGCTCGTACAGCAGCGCGCGCTTGCCCGCCCGCGCGCGCAGGATGCGCCCCAGCCGCTGCACGTGCTCGCGCACCGACGCGCTCCCGGACACCACCACCGCCACGTTGGCCTCCGGGATGTCGACCCCCTCGTTGAGCACCTTCGACGTCACGACCGCGCCATAGCCGTTGTCCGCCCCTTGCGGCCCTCGCCGCAGGCCCTCGAGGATCTCGCTGCGCTCGCGCACCCGGGTCTCGTGCGTGATGATCGGGATCAGGAACCGGCGCGCCAGATCGTAGGCGGTGGCGTTGTCCTGCGTGAACAGCAGCACGCGATCCTCGCGGTGCCGCTCCAGCAGCAGCCCGACGTAGTCCAGCTTGGCCGGCGCCGCGAACGCGATCTCGCGCTGCCGCCGGTACGCCCCCATCGCCCGCCGCCCGTCCGGGCTGCGCGCCGCGCGGATGACGAAGTCCGACCACCCCGACGGGCTCGACATCCGGATCCCTTGCCGCACCAGGAAGTCCCGGTAGATCCCGCGTGCCTCATCGTGCGCGCGCCGATCCGCCGGCCCCAGCTCCACGGTCAGGCGCACCGTGTCGTACGGCGCCAGGTAGCCGCCCGACAGGTCGACGATGTCCTTGCGGTAGACGATCGGGCCGCACAGGTCGTCGAGATCGGTGTGCCGTCCGTCGGCGCGCTCGGGCGTGGCGGTCAGCCCCAGGCGGAACGGCGCCACCGCCGCCCGCGCCGCCAGCGCGTACGCGGGGCCCGGCAGGTGGTGGCACTCGTCGAACACCAGCAGGCCGAACTTGTCGCCCAGGTGCTCCATGTGGATGTAGGCCGAGTCGTAGGTCGACACGGTCAGCGCCTCCACGCCGTAGTCGCCGCCGCCGATCACGCCCACCGGCACGCCGAACGTCGCGCGCAGCACGTCGTACCACTGCCGCACCAGATCCAGCGTGGGCGCCAGGACCAGCGTGCTGCGGCGGCGATCGTCGATCGCCAGGCAGGCCACGTGCGTCTTACCCGCGCCGGTCGGCAGCACCACCACCCCGCGCCCCTTGGCCGCCTGCCAGGCTGCCAGCGCCTCGGTCTGATACGGCCGCGAGGTGGGGCGCACGCGCGCGCCGGTCGCCAGCTCGCTGTAGCCGCGGGCGCGGTCGTCGACCGCGTGGCCGTCGCGCGCCAGCGCCCGCCGCACCGCCGCGTACCCGGCCGCCGGCGCGCGGAAACAGCCCGTGCGCGCGTCCCACAGGCACCCGGGCGGCGCGGTCGCGCCCGGCGGCAACCCGCCGAGCTCGATCGTCCCGCCCCGGAACGCCAGCGTCAGCGGTCGGGGTGAAGCCGAGGTCGTGATCTCGACGTTCTACCTCGCTCCGAACCCTGGGAGGGCTCCGAACCCGCCGCTCAACGCGGGTCGTTTCCGAACCGGATGCGGAAGGCCCGAACCGTCTCCTCCGCGGCGCCCTCGATCCCCAGCGTCCCGGTGTTCACGACCAGGTCGTAGTTGATCGGGTCGGCGATGTTGGCGCGGTAGTGCTGACGGTTGAACGCCACCCGGTCCTCGTCGATGCGCGCCAGCTTGGCGCGCGCCTCGTCGGGGGACAGACCGTCGCGCGCCGCGATGCGCGCCGCGCGCGTCTCGATCGGCGCGATGACCCGCACCCGCAGCGTGCACTGCGGGTCCAGCAGGAAGTTCGCGCCGCGTCCGACGATGACCCCCTTGCCGTGGCGCCCCAGCGTCAGGACCACCTTCGACAGGTTGCGCAGGTAGTCGCTGGGGGCGAACACCCCGCGCCGGATCAGGTTGGCCATCCACTCGGAGATGCTGTCCTGCACGCGCTCGTCCAGCGACTCGACCAGCTGGCGCCGCACCTGCGCCTCCTCGGCCACCTCGTGGATCAGCTCCTGCGAATAGAACCGGAACCCCAGCTGCTCGGCGACCATGCGCCCCATCTCGGCCCCGCGCGCGCCGTACTCCCGCGACACGCAGACCATCGGCTGCTGCGCGTTCTTCCCTTGAATCCCCCTCCGTTCAGCTATCCGGCGCTCCTCTTGCCAAAGGAGGATCTGCCGGTCGACGAAATGATCGATGTTGGCGATCATCGGATCTCCTCGAGCATGGGAGCCTCCCGGCGGCGTCCGCGCCGCCACGCGCAAAGCAAAAACTTACCACGGCCCCCGGGGCCCTCCAAGCGGGACCGGCCGTGTGGTCCCGCCGGCGGCGAGCTACGCTTGGGATCATGAGCGACGAACCGGAGGCGGTGGTGCGCACGACCGCCGACCCGACCCGCGCGGGGGACTGGGCGCTGGTGCTGGCCGCGGCCGGGATCGCGCACCGGCTGGCCGAGCACGACGGGCACTTCGCGCTCAGCGTCGGCGCGCCTGACCTCGCGCCGGCCGAGGCGGCGCTGGCCGGCTATGACGCCGAGCCGCCGGTGACGCCCGAGCCGCCGGCCCCCGACGCCGGGCCGAGCGTGCTGGGGATTCTCTCGGCGGCGATCCTGGTCGTGATGTTCTTTCGGACCGGGCCGGCGGCCGAGGGCTCGGTCTGGTTCGCGGCGGGCGCGGCCGCGGCGCAGAAGATCCTGGCCGGCCAGTGGTGGCGGCTGCTGACGGCGCTCACGCTGCACGCCGATCTGCTGCACCTGGCGGGGAACGCCATCGCCTGCCTGGTGTTCGTGGCGCCGGTCGGCCGCTGGCTGGGCGGCGGCCTGGGCGCGCTGGCGATCCTGGGCGCGGCGGCGCTGGCCAACCTGATCACGGCGCTGGCGCACCGGACCGACTTCGTCTCCGTCGGCGCGTCGACGGCCACCTTCGCGGCGCTGGGGATCGTCGCCGGTCTGCAGGTGGTGCGGCGGCTGCGCGGCGAGGCCCGGCGGCGGTACGCCTGGGTCCCGCTGGGGGCCGGGCTGGGGCTCTACGCGATGCTGGGCGTCGGCGCGGGCGCCGACACCTACGCCCACCTCTTCGGGCTGGCCTCGGGCGCCGCGATTGGCGCCGGCGCCGCGCTGGGCGGGGTCAAGGCACCGCGGATGACGGTGCAGGTGCTGCTGGGGGCCGTCGCCCTGGCCGTCATGGCCGGCTGCTGGGCGCTGGCCTTTCGCGCCGCGCGCTGAACCGGCTCCCGCCGGGGCAGGTCGACGGTCAACGCCCCCGCGCCGCCCGGCAGGTGCTCGACGGAGAGGGAACCCCCCAGCGCCTCGGCGATCTGCCGGACGCTCCAGAGCCCCAGGCCGCCGCTGGCCGCGGGCTGCGTCGCCGCGCGCTCGAAGCGGCCGAAGGCCCGGTCACGGTCCTCCGGGACGATGCCCAGCCCGCAGTCACAGACGGTGAGGCGCGCCCGATCGCCCTCGGCGCGCACGGTCACCGTGATCGGCTTCCCATCGCCGAACCGGATGGCGTTCGCCACCAGGTTCGTCACCATCCGGTCAAGGCAGCGCCGATCCCACAGGCCGATCACGGCCTGGGGCGATTCGACGGTCACGGTGCAGGTCGACTGGCCGAGACTGGCCGTCAGGCGGGCGCAGATTTCCGCCGTCACCGCACCCAGATCGACCGCCTCGCTGAGGAAGTCGAGATGGCCGCCGGCGATGCGAGAGACCTCCAGCAGCTCGTCGATCAGCTCGCCCAGTCGCTGCGCCTGGGCGTCGATGCGCTGGCCTTTGGCGACGAGGCGCGGGTCCGCCGCGATGTCGCTCTGGCGGGCCAGCCGGAGCAGGTTGGCGACCTCCAGCTTCAGCGCCGTGAGGGGGGTGCTGAGCTCGTGGCAGGCGACGGCCAGGAAGTCGCCCCGCAGGGCCAGATCGTCGTGCTGCGCGGCTTCGGCGGCGTCGCCGGGACTTTGCCCGGTCGCGTCCGCCGCCCGGGTGTTCACCAGGCGGCGGTCGCGTTCCGGGCTGGGGCGCGAGGAGGTGTCGCGCGGCTCGGGATCGCGAGGCGCGGACGCGCAGGCCGTCCCCACCTCGGGAGATGAGCGCACCATTCTTCCAGCTTCCTGGGTACTACTCCTCTGGATGAGCTTCGGCCTGACGCGTGCCCAGGGCATGCGTCACGTGGCCGGCCCGCTCGATGGCCAGGCGGTCGACGTCGGCGCGCCGGAACAAACGCCGGCCACCCACCGTGCGCATGGCAGGCAGGCGGCCGTTGTCGGACAGGACGCGGACGGAGTCCGCGGACAGTCCAAGCACACGCGCCGCGTCACTCGGGGTCAGCAGGTCATTGGGATCTAGCAGCATGGATTTACCTCCGGTTTCCTGGAAACAGCATTTGGACGCAAATATGGCAGTTAAGCACCAGGCAGCCGGGCGCAAGAGGAGCAGTCTGGGAAATAGGCCGCCTGCTTACGCCTCCCTTCTTCATCTACAGAGCGGTCCGTACCCGACTCTGTAGGCCCACGCGCCATGCCCAGGAGGCCGCGCCGCCGGTTCCAGGAGGCCGCCTGCCGGTCCACCGTGGAACGATTACGGAAAATCGTGTTACAAAGGTAAGTCAGCTTGAATCTTCCCCTTTTTCCCTTTTACCCCCAGAGGCAAGCATCGCATGACCACTTGGGCGTCCGCTTTTTCGCTGCGCGTCCTGGTCGCGTTCTTCGTCGTTCTGTCGCTGTCGGTCAAAGCCATGGCCGACGACAACGACGACGCGGTCGCGAAGATCACCCAGATGAACAAGGACGCCGTCACGGCCTACCAGGCCAAAAAGTTCGATGACGCGAAAAAGATCCTGAAGCAGGCGCTGGACCTCGCGGACAGCGCGGGGCTTCAGCAGCACCCGATCACGGCCCGGACCCACATCCACATGGGGATCGTGATCATCGGGGGGTTCAACCAGCGTGAGCTGGGCATCAAGCAGTTCAAGAAGGCGCTGGAGATCGAGTCGACCATCAACCTGACCAAGTCGCTGGTCACGCCCGAGCTGTCCGACGCCTTCGCCGAGGCCAAATCCGGCGGGAACGGTGCGGCGTCGGCCCCCCCGGCGGCCGCCACCGAGAGCGCCCCGGAGGCGCCCCCCGAAGCCGCGCCCGAGCCTGCGCCGGCGCCGCCGGCGGCGGAAGCCCAGCCGGCGGCCGAATCGGGCGGCCTGGTCCATGAACCGATCACCACCGCCCGCCGGGGGAGCGCCATCTCCATCACCGTCGGCGTTCCAGGCGACCTGAAGTTCGACAAGATGGTCCTGGCCTACCGGCCCGACGGCGCCAGCGAGTTCCTGGGCCGGCAGATGAAGGAAGTCGCCGAGGGGCGCTATGGCGCCGAGATCCCGCCCACCGCCACCGGCGGCGGGTCGGTGGCCTACTACGTCGAGGCTGACGACAGCGACGGCAACGCGGTCGCCACCAAGGGGACCATCGACAAGCCGCTGGTCATCAGCCTGGGCGGCGGGTCGGCCCCGGTGGCCCACAAGTCCGAGGACTCGAACGACGACGACGACGGCACCCCCGACCACCAGTACTTCGTCAGCCTGATGCTGGGCACCGGCTTCGGCTGGGCGACGGGCCCCGGCGACACCAACCACGACGTGTCGATCTCGCCGGCGGGCATGGCGCTGGCGGGTCTGGGCCAGATCGCCCCCGAGTTCGGGTACTGGTGGAGCTCGTCGCTGCTGCTCTCCATCCAGCTGCGCTATCAGTACATCACCGGGACCACCGATGTTTTCAACGGCGGCAAGGACTACCACACGGCCCACTACGCCTTCGCGGCGTTCGCCAAGGCGACCTGGAAGCTCGGCGACGGCGAGGGCAAGCTGCACCCGTTCTTCTCGCTGGCCGCCGGCGGGGGCCAGATCCGCCACGTCGTCACCTTCGGAACCAAGCTGATCCCGGAGCCCACGGGCTGCGGCACGGGTGGCATGCAGAACTGCGTCGACACCATCGCCGCCGGCCCGTTCCTGGTCGGCCCGGGCGGAGGCGTGCTCTACGACCTGACCGACAGCCTGTCGCTGATCGGCCAGCTCAACACCCAGCTCGGCCTTCCGAACTTCACCTTCAACGTCGACGTGAACGTCGGCGTCGCGATGCAGTTCTAGCCTACAACTGCGCCAGCTCGACCAGCGCCGAGAGCGGGATGACGACCGTCTCGACGTTGCGGTCCAGCTCGTCGCGCAGCTCGAAGAAGGCGCGGCGGATGAGGTGGGTGTCGAGGATCAGGGGCTGGTCCTCGGCCGTGGCCATGAACGACGCGCCGTCGGTGGTGGTCAGGTAGGCGCGCAGGAAGGCCGCTGACACCCAGCGGTACCAGGAGTCGGCCCACTGCTCGGCGGCCGTCCGGTCCTCCGGACGGACGACCGTGCTCTCCAGCAGCGCGGTGAACGCGGCGTAGTGGTACGAGCGGATCATCCCCGCCACGTCGCGCAGGCACTCGTGCTTGCGGCGCCGCTCGGCCAGCGGCTCCTCGGGGGGGCCCTCGAAGTCGATGATGACGAAGTCCTTCCCCGTGTAGAGCACCTGCTCCAGGTGGTAGTCGCCGTGGGTGCGGATGCGCAGGCCGCTCCAGCGGCGGTGCAGGAACGGTTCGAAGATCTTCAGCACCTTCTCCTGCCCGTCGGCCAGGCGATGGGCCAGGTCGCGCGCGTGCTCCGGCAGCTGGGGCAGCGCCGCGCGCAGCAGGCGGGTCGTGCGCCCGACCAGGTTGCGCATCGACTGATACTTGGAGCGGCGATCCAGCGCGGAGTAGGGCTCGGGCGCGAAGCTCGGATCGTCGACGTTCGACGCCAGGGTCAGGTGCATCTCGGCGGTGTGCTTGCCCAGCAGGGCCGCCAGGTCCAGGTAGGCGCCGATCGCTTCGTGCGCGGCGGGCGGCGTCTCGGTGCGCGCCAGCTCCAGCAGCGCGCGCGGCGCCCGCTCCGGCGCCGGTCCCTCGCGCAGCCGCGTGAGCGCGCGCTCGAAGTAACGCCGCAGCTCCTCGCGGGCGTGGGCCCAGGCGGTCCCTTCGTTGACCACGAACCCCTGCAGCACGGCCAGCGTGCTCGGCTCGCCGCGCGGGCGGCGGTACTCCAGCGCGCCGACCACCGACGCCGCGAGGCCCGGCGCCTTGGCGTCGAGGAAGCGGGGGATCTCCAGCTCGGGGCTGATCCCCTCCTCGAGGCGGCGGAACATTTTGAGAAGGTACCGATCGTCGTAGCGGACCGCCGCGGCGGTGTGCAGGAAGGCGATGTTGGCCGGCTCGCCGGGCGGCGACTCCAGCGGCGTGTAGGGGATCGCCTCGACGACGCCGGCGCGACCGGCCGCCCGCGCCCGGTCGATGAAGGCGTTCAGGACCGCGCGCGAGGCGACCGGATCTTCCATCGCGTCGACCAGGACCGCCTCGCCGCCCGGCATGATCAGCGTGGCGACGGCGGCCTGCGTGGAGATGGCGCGCCCCTCGGCGGCGCCCACGACCGCCAGCGGGATCACGTAACGCTCGGGATCGCGATCGGCGTAGTCGACGCGGGCGACGACCAGGTAGGCGCCCCCCAGCGCGACCGCCTCCTCGATCCGGGCGCTGCTCACGCGCATGCCGCGGCCGCCGAACCAGTGGCGGGTGTCGAGAAAAGCCGGCAGGAGATCTTCCAGCGCGACGTTGTCCTCGCCGAAGATCAGGCTCTGCGCGCTGGAGCAGGTGATGGTCGGCGGCTGGTAGGCGGCCGCCAGGTCGGCCGCCGCCGTCGACGGCGGCGGCTCGATCGAGAACCAGTGGAACGCGTGACCGCCCAGCGTCAGCAGGTAGGGCAGCTCGCCGATCAGCGGGAACTCCGTGTGGCCGAACAGCTCGACGGGGCGCATCCCCTTCCACTTGCCGAGATCGAGCTCGACGTACTGCGGGTAGCGCGACAGGTTGGCGACCACCAGGATCGTCTCGTCCTCGAAGTGGCGCACGAACGACAGCACGCGGTAGTTGCCGGCGACGAGGATCTCCATCGTGCCGCGCCCGAACGCCTGCGACTGCTTGCGCAGCGTGATGAGGCGCTTCGTCCACCACAGCAGCGAGTTCGGGTTGTTCTGCTGCGCCTCGACGTTGATCGCCTCGTAGTGGTACTCGGGATCGATGTTGATGGGGAGGATCAGCCGCTGCGGGTTGGCGCGCGAGAACCCGGCGTTGCGATCGGCGCTCCACTGCATCGGCGTGCGCACGCCGTCGCGATCGCCCAGGAAGACGTTGTCGCCCATCCCGATCTCGTCGCCGTAATACAGCACCGGCGTCCCCGGCAGCGAGAACAGCAGGCCGTGCAGCAGCTCCATCTTGCGGCGGTCGTTGCCGCACAGCGGGGCCAGCCGGCGGCGGATGCCCAGGTTGATGCGCATCTCCGCCGCGTGCGCGTAGGCGCGGTACATGTAGTCCCGCTCCTCGTCGGTCACCATCTCCAGCGTCAGCTCGTCGTGGTTGCGCAAGAACAGCGCCCACTGCGCGGTGTCGGGGATGGCCGGCGTCTGCGCCAGGATGTCGAGGATCGGGAAGCGGTCCTCCATGTGAATCGACATGAACAGACGCGGCATGATCGGGAAGTGAAAGTTCATGTGGCACTCGTCGCCGTCGCCGAAGTAGGCGGCCGCGTCCTCGGGCCACTGGTTCGCCTCCGCCAGCAGCATCCGGTCCTTGAACCGGGCGTCGATGTGCGCGCGCAGCTTCTTGATGAACCCGTGCGTCTCGGGCAGGTTCTCGCAGTTCGTGCCGTCCGATTCGTAGAGGTACGGCACGGCGTCGAGGCGCAGCCCGTCGACGCCCTTGCCGAACCAGAAGTCGACCACGCCCAGCAGCGCCTCGTGCACCGCCGCGCTCTCGAAGTTGAGATCGGGCTGGTGCGCGTAGAAGCGATGCCAGTAGTAAGCCCGCGCCTGCGGATCCCAGGACCAGTTCGAGGTCTCGAAGTCCTTGAAGATGATCCGCGCCTCGCGGTAGCGCTCGGGGTTGTCGTTCCAGACGTAGAAGTCGCGCTCGCTGGAGTGCGGCGGCGCCCGCCGCGCCCGCTTGAACCAGGGGTGCTGATCCGAGGTGTGGTTCAGGACCAGCTCGGTGATCACGCGCAGGCCGCGGCGGTGCGCCTCGGCCAGCAGGAAGTCGAAGTCGGCCAGCGTGCCGCAGTCGGGGTGAATGTCGGTGTAGTCGGCGATGTCGTAGCCGTCGTCGCGCAGCGGCGACGGGTAGAACGGCAGCAGCCAGATCGCCGTCACGCCCAGATCGGCGATGTAATCCAGCTTGGTCGCCAGGCCGCGGAAGTCGCCGATCCCGTCGCCGTTGCTGTCGTAGAACGACCGCACGCGCGCCTCGTAGATGATCGCGTCCTTGTACCACTGCGGGTCGTCGCCCAGCGGCGCCCCCCGGCGCGGCGGCGTAATCAAATGACGTTTCATCTGGTTCGGGGGGCGTCGGGCGCTGCGCGCCCTTTGGCCCCCCGCTCCCCCACTCGCTCCGGCGAAATGAATTCGCCTGCGCTCGTCGCCGGTTTCATTCGGCCGTAGGTCTCTGAAAGATCGCGCAGGCGATCGCCGATCGCCGGCGTCAGCGCGCGCGGTGGCAGGTGAAACGCCCAGTTTCCCTCCGCCGTGCCGGGGCGGTTCATGCGCGCCTCGGAGCCCAGGCCCAGCAGATCCTGGACGGGGATGACGGCCAGGTTGGCGACCGAGGCCATCACGGCGCGGATCATCCGCCAGTGGATGTCGTGGCCGTCGTCGCCCTCGGGCGCGCCCAGGTAATGCAGGGCCTTCCGGCGTTCGGTCGCCGTCTGCTCGGCGCTGCGCGTGCCGCTGCCCGGGTCGTGGAACCAGCCCACGGTGGTGTCGTTGTCGTGCGTGCCGGTGTAGGCGACGGCGGCGCGCGGGTAGTTGTGGGGCAGGAAGCTGGGCCCCTGCGGGTCGGTCCCGAACGCGAACTGCAGCAGCTTGATCCCCGGGAACCCGAAGCGGTCTCGAAGCGACTCCACCTCGGGCGTCACCAGGCCCAGATCCTCGGCGATGAGCGGCAGCTCACCCAGCTCGGTTTGCAACGCGCGGAAGAACCGCGTGCCGGGCCCGGGCCGCCAGCGGCCGTTGACGGCCGTCGGCTCGCCGGCGGGGATGGCCCAGTAGCGCGTGTAGCCGATGAAGTGATCCAGGCGGACGGCGTCGAACGCCGCCAGCGTCGCGCGGAAGCGCGCCACCCACCAGGCGTAGCCGGTCGCGCGCATCTCGGCCCAGCGATAGAGGGGGTTCCCCCAGCGCTGGCCGGTGGCGCTGAAGTAGTCCGGGGGCACGCCCGCGATCAGCGTCGGCTCGCCGGCCTGGTCCACGAAGAACTGCGTGCGGTGCTGCCAGACGTCGGCGCTGTCGTGCGCCACGAAGATCGGCAGGTCGCCGATGAGCGCGACGCCGCGCGCGTGGGCGTGGGCGCGCAGGCGCTCCCAGTCGCCGGTGAACCGCCATTGCACGAAGCGCGCGAAGTCGAGCTCGTCGGGTCGCTCCTCGCGGACCCGGGCCAGCGCTTCCGGGTCGCGGTCACGCAACGGCGCCGGCCACCGCGTCCACTGCACCTCGCCGTGCGCGGCCTTGATGGTGCGGTAGAGAGCAAAGTCGTCCAGCCAGTCGCGCGTCTCCTGCAGGAAACCCTGAAAGTCGGGGTTCCTGAGCCCGCCGTCGCGCAGGAAGGTCGCGAAGGCGTTTTGAAGGTGACCGCCGCCGGCGTGACGGCGATCGCCGGCGCCGAGCAGCCCGTCGTCGACCAGGCGCTCGACGTTCACGAGGGTCGGGTTTCCCGCGAAGGCCGACTGGGCGCTGTAAGGCGAATTGCCATACCCGGTCGGCCCGATGGGCAAGGTCTGCCACCAGCTCTGGCCGGCGGCGGCCAGAAAGTCGACAAACTCGCGCGCCGGCGCGCCGAGGGGCTCGCCCGGAAGACTGGTCGGATGTAAGAGGACGCCGCTCGTCCGATCGCTGAGCTTCGGCAGGCGCGCGCCGGTCATGGGCCCGTGGATGACACCAGCTTAATGGCCCGTTGGACGATCTCAAGGGATGACAGGGCGGATAACCTGGCGCCGCGCGGCGATTTTCGCCTGCTATAGTTAGGACATGGGTCGCGCAGTCATCGGCCTCCTGAAAGGCGGCGTCGTCGGCGCGGCGCTCGGCGCCGGCGCCTACAAGCTCGGAATCGGGGGCGGTGTCCTCGCTCTCCTGACCTACGCCGTGATCGGCGGCCTGGTCGGCATCCTGTGCGGCAAGCCGCCCTGGCGACAGGACACCTTCTGGACCACGGCCCTCAAGGGCATCTTCGGGGCGGTGGTGGGCGGCGCGCTCTACTGGGGCGCCAACAAGCTGTTCGGCGGCGCCCACGTGGCGTTCGCGTCGCGCCTGGGCGTGCCGGACAGGCCGCTGGTCGACCTTCCGGTCCTGCTCGGCCCGATGATCGGCGCCGCCTGGGGCCTCTTCGTCGAAGTGGACGACGGCGGCTCGAGCAAGGACGCCGCGAAGGCCAAGCTCAAGAAGCCCGGATCCAAGTAAGGCCGGCGGGCCTTACGGATCGAACGCGCCGAGCTCTCTCAAGACTTCGTCGTCGGGCGGGCCGTCGTCGTCCTGGTGGGCGGCCTT
>CAZTZM010000102.1:0-22788 GCA_964618005.1 uncultured Myxococcales bacterium | reverse complement strand
CGACGTCTTGTCGAGCGGGATCTCCATCCCGGCCAGATCGGTCGTCAGCACCACCAGCCGCGCGGGCGGGCCGGCCGCCGGCCGCTCCGTCTTGTCCAGCGCGCGCAGCGGGATGGTGGGCTGTCCGTCGGCCATCTCGCTGACCACCGCCTCGGCCTCGGCGGCCGCAGCGACCTGGGCCACCGCCTGGACCGGCCGCGGCGGTGAGGTCTGTGTGCGCGAGCGGGGCACCGGGACGGGCGCCGGCGCCGCGGCCGGCTGGGCCGCCATCGCGGCCACCGAGGCGCGCGTGGGGATCGCCACCGCCCCGCCCACGGTGGCCAGCGGCGCCGTCGTCGACGAGGCGGAGACCGCCGGCATGCTCGGCATCGTCGGGCGGTCGGCGACCGCCTGGCCCTCGCCGCGCAAGACGATCCGGTAGTCTCCGATCTGGACCTCGTCCCCCTCGCGCAGCGGCGTCGGGGAGGCGATGCGCGCGCCGTTGATCCGGACGCCGGTGAAGCTGGTCAGATCTTCGATGTAGACCGCGCCGTTCTGGCGCAACAGCCTGGCGTGGCGGCGCGAGACGTTGCGCTCGGTCAGGCGGATGGTGTTCCCCTCCTGGCGACCAATGGTCATCTCGTCGCGTGCGAGTGGAACGACCGTCGTCTTTCCCTCATCGTCTTCGATGCTCAGCTTGAACACGGCGAGACCCTCGAAATCAGTGGGCCTTTCGACTGTATCCGCCGTGCGCCGCCGGAGTCAATGCCTCCGCCCGTCGGCCCAGGAAGCGGGCCGGGCGTCCAGACGGCCGGCCGGGCGTCAGCGGGTGACCGCCGAGATGGCCGCGGCGATGACGATCCCCATCCCGATGACGAACGCGCCGGCCACCACCGCCACGGCCAGGTTCTTGTTCTCGTGGATCTCGCGCCGGAGGTTGTAGGGGGTGATCAGCTCCCACAGGTAGTACCCGACGATGAGCAGCACGATCCCCGACAGCCCGAACAGCGCAAGATCGAGCAGCAGCCGCCCGGGGGGCGCGGTTGGCGAGATCGGCACCGGCCTATAGGCTCCGCAGCTCGGGATAGGTCGTCATCACGTCGGTCTCGGTCATTGAATCATTGGGATCGGCCGGCGTCCAGATGACCTCCAACCCCAGGATGGCGTCGGGCGGCACCCCGCCCAGCTCGGACAGCAGCGCGGCCAGATCCTCCGGCGAGCCGACGGCGCCGAACTTCTCCAGCGGCGCACGCGTCGCCGCCAGGACGGTCACCACCACCAGCTCCAGCGCCTCCTTGCCCTCCTCGGCCGGCGCGCTGGAGCGGGACACGCGCCCCTCGGTCCCGCGCACCCGCTCGACCTGGAAGCGACCACGCTCGGCCAGCGCCAGACCGTTCATGGAGGTCTCGGCGTTGGTGTAGCTCAGGGGGCCGCGGGCCTCCGCGCCGGCGTAGCGGATGGCGTCGCGCTCGCGCAGGAGCTCGAGCGCGGTCTGCTGGAGCAGCGCCGCCAGCCCCGCCTCGGTCGCCGTATCCCCCGAGGCGGCAAAGTCGGCCAGCCGCTCCTGGATCCCGCGCGCCGAGCGTCCCAGCGCCAGCTGGAGCTTGTAGAGATAGGCGCGCCCCGCGGCCATCATCGACGCGGGCTCGCCCTCGTCGCCCCAGCCCGGCTGCCCGCCGCCCATCTGCCGGTTGGCGCGCACGGCGCGCACCACCGAGCCGACGATCAATCCGATCACCACCACGGCCAGCAGCGGCGAGACCAGCCCGAACCCGCCGAAGCCACCGAAGCCCCAGCTGGGGAAGAACAGGAAATGCGGACCGCCGCCGCCATAGTAGCCGGGCGCCCCGTAACCGCCGCCCGAGTAACCGGGTGAAGGGGCCGTCATGCCGCCGCCCGAGCGGAAGCCCAGCCGACCGCCGAAGCTCCCGCCGGAGCGCGGGCCCGCGAACGCGGGCGTCGCCGCGAACGCGGCCAGCACAAGCACGAGCACAGCCAACCAACGGGAGGCGCGCCGCAGGGACTTCATCTTGGATCGAGTCTAAGCCCCCGGTCCGCCCCCCGCAACGCGGCGACCTCAGCCGCGCGGCGCTAACCCGGGGCGGCGCGGGCGCGGGCCAGATCCTCGAAGTACTTACGCAAGGCGGGCAGCGCCGCGACCAGCCGGCGAAAGTAGTCACGCCCCAAAAACAGGATGCTGGTGGGCGCGACGGCCTGGACGGTCGCCGTGGTCGGGCTGTCGTCGAGCAGCGACATCTCGCCGAACAGGTCGCCGGCGCGCAGACGGGCCACCGGGGCCCCGTGGCGGGAGACCTCGACCTCACCCAACAGGATCAGGAACAGCCCCTGCCCCACCTCGTTCTCGCGGATGATCGTCGTCCCGGGCGCGATGTCGATCCCTTCGAATCGGCGAACCAGCTCCATCTGCTGCTGGTTGTCGAACGGCTTGAACAGCGGCGACGTCGCCAGCAGGTTCTTCAGCAGGCGCTCGCGCGCGAAGCGTTCGAGCCGCGCTGCCAGCGCCGGGACGGCGGCGATCAGCTCGCCGACCGCCGCGCGGCTGATCTCCAGCAGCTCGGCCTCGTCGACCGCCTGAACCGAGGCGGTGCGCGCCTGTTCGGTGAGCAAGGCCATCTCGCCGAACAGCGCCCCCTCCAGCAGGCGGGTCCGCTCCACGGCCTGGGCGCCGCCGCCGGTCACCACGCGCACCTCGCCGGTGGCCACGAAGTAGAAGGCCGCGCCCGGATCGCCCTCGCGCACGACGACCTGGCCGGCCCCCGCGCGCAGGAGCCGCATCGTCCGGATCGCCGCCGGGAACAGCTCGGGCGGCAGCTCGGAAAAAAACGCCGCCGGCAGAAACTGCTCCGGGTACTGGATAGCCGCGGGCAGATCGAGCGCGCGGGCCTTGGCGCGCCTCATCAGCTTCGCCGGATCGGCGCTGGCCGGCGCGGGCGGTGGCTCGATCGCGGCGTCCAGATCGACGGGCGCCTGGCGGGCCGCGAACTTGGCCAGCGCCGGCGAGCCGTGCCCGTAGGCGCGCGCCATCGTCCCGACGATGGCGTCGGTGCTCTCGCCCAGCGACTCGAGCACCTTGCAGCCGACCAGCGCGGGCAACAGATGCCCCGAGCGCACGTCGTGCAGCGCCGTCGAGCGGAACACCTCCACGGCGCCGTCCCGATCCCCCATCAGCAACAGCAGGTCGCCGATCTTGCGGCGGCTGTCGCCGTCCAGGGGGTTCGCCGCCAGCATCTGGTCGTGGGCCGCCAGCGCGGCGGCGAATTGACCGGCGCGGGCCAGGTTGCGCGCCTCGGTCTTGAGCTCCCGGAGCTTGAGCGCCATTGCGGAGACGTTATCCGGAGCGTCAAATGGGATCCAGTGCAGGGTGGTGACGCCTCCGAGCAGCTGCGCGCCGTCGACGCCCTCGGCTTCCCCGAGATCGGCCGGTCGGTGGAGGGGCGTCCGATCGTCGCCCAGCGTTTCGGCGGCGCGGGCGCGCCGCTCATGCGGCCCCTGTTGATCGTCGGGGGCATCCACGGCGACGAGCCCGCCAGCGTCGACGCGCTGCTGGAGCTGGCGGCGCGCCTGGACGCCGCGCCGATCCCGATCTGGCTGCTCCCCGCGGCCAACCCCGACGGCCTGATGGCCGGGCGCAAGAACTCGGCGCGCGACGTCGACCTGAACCGCAACTTTCCGGCGCGGAACTTCACGACCACCCACGCCCCGGGCTACTTCCCCGGCCCCGCCCCGCTGTCGGAGCCAGAGACGCGCGCGATCGCGGCGCTCATCGACCGCGAGCCGATCCGCGCGGCGATCGCCGTGCACGCGCCGTTCGCCTGCGTGAACCACGACGGCCCGGCGGCCGGCTGGGCGGCCGCGGTGGCGGCTGCCTGCGGGTGGCCGGCGCGCGCCGACATCGGCTATCCCACCCCCGGATCGTTCGGGTCGTGGTTGGGCGTCGATCGCGGCCTCCCGGTGCTGACCGTCGAGCTTCCCCCCGGGCCGCTGGCTCAGTTCCGGGCGCCGGCGGCGGCCGCCCTGACCGCCGCCATCGCGCATTTTCGGGGGTCACCCGGGTAACTGACCTTCACAAGGACATGCGGTCTCGGGGTATACTGCTTGACAGGTGGGCGGGGGTCGTACTTCTCTGACCCTCTTCGCGATGGACAACACGGAGCGTACGTTTCTGGAGACGATGTCGAGGGCCTTGGTCGCTCTTCCTTTCGACCTCAAGATTCTTTTGGAGGCGGTGGCGGACTCAGACCTCGAGCGAAACATGCGCGAGCTGGCGGCCAGCACCGTCGTTCACGTCATCACGCCGAAGGACGGCAACATCGAGGCGCCGTTGCGCTTCACCGAGGACGTGGTGCAGCTGCGGCTGGCGCTGGCGAAGATCGTCGCCGAGGGCGGTGAGGGCGCGCCGGCGTTCCGGGCGCGGTTCGCCGAGGACTTTGCCCGCTTCGAGGAAGAGCTGGCGCTGTTTCGCCGGACGCTGGGAGACGATATCGTCGAGTGGCTGGACAGCCGCTGGGGCGCGATGCTGAAGGGCGTCTACGGCAAGAAGAAGATCTCGATGTTCGTGGACGACGAAGAGGTCGGCACGTTCCTCTACGACGAGGGGCTGCGCTTCGGCACGCTCTACCCGATCACCGAGAAGTCGCTGGCCGGTCGGGTCAAGCAGGTTCAGCCGTTCATCGATCACCTCGCGCGCAAGCGCGATCAGGACAAGCGAAAGATCACGTCGTAGCGCCCCCGCGGGCGCTATTCGCGAAGGACGGGTTTTCGTGGCATCAGTGAAAGCGATCGCCGCGCCGGGTGATTCGCCGGCCGGCCTCCTCGACAGGGCGATCGCCGTCGCGCGCGGTGGTTCGCTCCCGGACCCGGTCTTCACCGAGGCGGCGCGCCCGGCCGCGCCGCTGCTGCGTCACCTGCCAGCGCCGCAGCTCCGCGCGGCGATCGAGTCCGTCATCATGGCGCGCGCGCTCGACACGGGGCTGCAGTGGATGCACGACGCCGGCATCCTGGCCGTCGTGCTGCCCGAGCTGGAGGCGACGGTCGACTTCTCGCAGGAGGGCGGCCGCCGCCACAAGGACGTCTGGGAGCACACCAAGCTGGTCGTGGTGCAGTCGGTGCCGAGCCCGACCGTGCGCTGGGCGGCGCTGCTGCACGACATCGGCAAGGTGCCGACGCGGGTGATGCTCCCCGACGGCAAGGTGACGTTCCACCGCCACGCCGAGATTGGCGCGCGGATGTGGGATCCGATCGCCAAGCGGCTCGGGTTCGACAAGGCCGAGCGCCACAACATCCGCTTCCTGGTGCTGCACCACCTGCGCGCCAACGCCTATGAGCCCGGGTGGACCGACGCGGCCGTGCGCCGCTTCGACCACGAGATGGGCGAGCACCTGGACGACCTGCTCGAGCTGTCGTGCGCCGACGTGACGTCGCGCCGACCCGGTCGGCGGCAGGAGGCGTCGCGGAACATCAACGCGCTCAAGGAGCGCATCCTGGCCATCCGCGCCCTGGACGCGCGCGTCCCGCCGCTGCCGCCCGGCCTGGGCAACGCCATCATGGAGACGTTCGGCCTGCCGCCCTCGAAGCGCATCGGCGACCTGCGCAAGCTCTGCGAGGACGCGGTCGAGCGCGGCGAGCTCGAGGAGCGCCGCGACGCCCCCTACTACATCGAGTTCCTACGCGACAAGCTCTGAGCTTCACGGGAGGGCGGTTGAGCGCCGCTCCGCTCGACCCTCCGCGGGAAGGAACTCCCCGGCGCTCCGTCAGTCCCAGTCGCCCACGCCTTCGAGAGGCTCGTCCTTTTCCCAGTGGGCGAGGTTGCGCTTCTGGCGGCGGAGGGCGCGGACCTGGCCCACGAGAAAAGCCAGGCAGCCGATCGCCACCACGATCACGGCGATGAGCGCGGGGAGCGGCATGAAGGGGAGTTTGAACCCGGGCGGGGGTGAATGCCAGACTAGGGATCTGGCCCATGCCTGAGTTGCCGGATCTGGTGCACGTCGAGGATGTGCTGCGCGGGGCGCTGGTGGGGAAGACCATCGTGGCGGCGCGGACGGGCGACCCGACTGTCCTGCGGCTGATGATCCGCGAGGCGTTTCCGGGGGCGCTGGCGGGGAGGCGGCTGGCGGCGATCGATCGGCGCGGGCACTTCATGCGGTTCGCGATCGAAGGCGGGCTGGTGATCGTGGTGAACGCCATGCTGGCGGGGCGATACAAGCTGGTGGCCCCCGAGAGCGGCAAGAAGGACCCCCGCGCGCTGGGGTTGGCGCTGACGTTCGGGGACGCGCCCGAGGTGCAGTACGTGGATGACAAGCGGATGGGGAAGGTCTACCTGGCGCGCGTCGAGGACGAGTCGCAGATCCCCATCTACGGCCAGCTGGGATTGGATCTCACGTCGCCGGCCTTCACGCGCGCCGCGTTCGACAGGGCCATCGCCAAGCGGCGCGACCAGGTGCGCGCGTTCCTGATGGACAAGAAGGCGCTGGCGTCGATCGGCAACGCCTACGCCGACGAGATCCTGTTCGCCGCCAAGATCCACCCCAAGACCTTCTGCAACAAGCTGGACGCCGAGGCGAAGGGCGCGCTCTACGAATCGATCGGGCGCGTGCTGGCCGAGGCGACCGCCGAGATCCGGCGGCGGAACGAGCCGCCCGAGATCAAGGTGCGCGACTTCCTGAAGGTTCGCGGGCGCGACGGCAAGCCGTGCCTGGTGTGCGGGACGACCATCCGCGCGGTCCGCGTCGGCGACGGCGACGCCTGCTTCTGCCCCGGCTGCCAGCCCGAGACGCGCAAGCTGTTCGTCACCTGGTCCAAGCTGGACGCCAGCCGCTGAGCGAGGGGTACCTCGGGTCGCGGCGCCGACCCCTACGGTGGCACGGTCACCGAATACAGAAACAGCGCCGCGGCGGTGGCGACGTTCAGGGAGTCGGCGCCGGGGGACATGGGAATGGTGACGCGGTGGTCGCAGGCGGCGCGGGCGCCGGGAGAGAGACCGGGGCCTTCGGCGCCGAAGGTCAGGGCGACCCGCGCCGGGCGGGTGAAGCGGTTGAGCGGCGTGGCGTCGGGGTCCAGGACCGCGCCGACCACGGCGACGCCGTCCGCTCGCAGCGCGACCAGATCCTCCGGCCAGCGCGCGAGTCGGACGATCGGCAGGGTGAAGACGGCCCCCAGCGAGACGCGGATCGCCTTTCGGTAGAACGGATCCGCGCAGCGCGGGCTGAGCACCAGCGCGTCTGCGCCGAAGGCCGCCGCGTGGCGGGCGATGGCGCCCAGGTTGTCGACGTCGGTCAGATCCTCGAGCACCACCAGCGTGCGGGCGGCGGGCGGGATCGCGGGCGCCGCCGGCCGCACCCCGACCGCCAGGCAGCCGCGGTGGACGTGGAAGCCGGCGATGCCGTCCAGCAACGCCTGCGACGCCAGGTAGACCGGGAACGGCCCGCCCAGCGCGTCGGCCAGCGTCGCCAGCCGCGGCGCGGTCAGCAGAACGGAGTCGATCGCCAGGCCGCTCTCGACCAGCCGGCGCACCACCCGCTCGCTCTCGGCGACGAACCGCCCGCCCTCGATGAGCTTGCGTTCCTTGAGCGTGCGGTAGTCGGCGACGCGCGGGTCGTCCGCGTCCTCGATCACGATCGGCGGCAGCGCCACGGTCGCGCCAGGATAGTGGATCCAAAACCGAGCGGCTGGCCAACCGCGTGATAAAACCGGGCATGCGTTTCACCCCTGCGTGGCTGGTCGTCGCGGGGATGGCGGCTGCGGGCTGCTCCGGCGGCGAGCCGCACGGCTCACCGGTTTTGCTCAGCGTCTACTGGATCACCTCCGCCCAGAGCGCGGTGGTCTGGAACGGGGCCGACGCCGGCATCATGACCGCCCTGCCCGCGGCGCAAGAGATCGACTTTGTTTTCGATCGCCTGCTGGACGGCAGCCGGGTCGAGGACACCGTGACCCAGAACGGCGTGCAGGTGCCCGTCTCCAAGCTGCCGCCGCCGATCACCGTCAGCTGGCCCGACGCCGCCACGGCGATGAGCGTGCCGCCGTACGCTGATCAGGTGCTCTACAACAGCGAGCCGTTCTACGGCGGCGCCACGGCGTACGTCCTGCTGCAGCCGACCCTGCCCGGCTTTCCGTCGAACGACACGATCACCTTCTCGCTCGACAAGACGGCCCTCACCAGCGCGTACGGCGACCAGATGACCGGGCCCAGTCAGATCACGGTGATGACGGCGCCGCTGTCGGTCTCGTTTCGCCTGCCCTCTGACACGACGCAGGTCCCGTCGAACTACACGCTGCCGATCGTCTTCGCCAACCGGGTGACGGGGGCGAGCGCGGTCGCGCCGTTCGTGACGGCCACCGCCGGCGGAACGCCGCTGCCGCTCTCGCTGGCGGCCGACGCCGCCGATCGCACGGTGATCGACGCCTCGGGGCCGAGCTGCCTGGGCGGGTGGCCGTCGGGGATACCGATCACGATCACGGTCGCGGCTGGCGCGCCCGACGCGTTCGGCGTGCCGCTCGCGACGGCGGCCAGCGTGACCTTCACGTCGACGGGCGGCTCCACCGGCGCCTGCCCGGCGGGCGACGGCGGCACCGACTGAGCGTCAGCCGAAGGTTCTTTCGAAGACCTCCGCGAACGCGTCGCGGACGGCGGCCTTCACCGGCGCCATCTCCACCGGGCGGCCGAGCTCGCCCGACAGCGAGCCCATCACCGCGGCGTCGAGGCCGCACGGGTTGATGGCGCCGAAGCGGGCCAGGTCGGTCGACACGTTCAGCGCGAACCCGTGCATCGTCACCCATTTCTTGACCGCCACGCCGATGGAGGTCAGCTTGCGCGCGCCGCCGGCCGTCCAGACGCCCGTCCAGCCTGGCTTGCGCTCGCCCACAACACCGAAGCGGGCGATCGCGCGGATGACCGACTCCTCGAGGTTGCGCAGGTAGACGTGCAGGTCGCGCTCCTCCTGGCGCAAGAGGAAGATCGGATAGCCGACCAGCTGCCCGGGGCCGTGATAGGTCACGTCGCCGCCGCGCTCGATCTCGAACAGCGGAATGCCACCGATCTCACGCGGGAACCCTGAGAGGGTTCCCGCCCCCTCCCGCGAAGGGCTACGCCCGACTGAGCCGGGCTCCGCCCACGCGTCCGACGTGGCCAGCAGGTTCTCCTTGTGGGCGCTGCGGCCGGCGGTGATGACGTGCGGGTGCTCGACGAACACCAGCGTGTCGGGGATTTCGTCCTTCTGGCGCGCGGCCACCAGCTCGCGCTGCAGCGCCCAGACCTCGGCATATTCCTTCGTGCCGAGATCGAGGAGGCGCGCGGGCTTGCTCACCGGTTATCGGTTAACAATATGGATCGCCTCGCCCAGGCTGGCCTTGGCGGCCTCCATGATGGCCTCGGGGAGCGTGGGGTGCGCGTGGATGGTCAGGCTCAGGTCGTCGGCGACCGCCCCCATCTCGATGGCCAGGGCGGCCTCGGCGATGACGTCGGAGGCGCCGTTGCCCACCACGTGGATCCCCAGGACCTCCTTGGTGTCGGCGTCGACCACCACCTTCACGAAACCGTCGGTGTCGGCGTTGGCGATGGCGCGCCCGAGCGCCGCGAACGGGAACTTGCCGATCTTCACCTTGCGCCCGCGCTTGTCCGCCTCCTCGGCGGAGAGACCGGCGCTGGCCACCTCTGGGTCGCTGAAGATGACCGCCGGGATGACCCGCACGTCCATCTCGGCCTTGTGGCCGGCGATCACCTCGGCCACCACCTCGGCCTCGTGCGACGCCTTGTGCGCCAGCATGGGCTGGCCGGCGACGTCGCCGATGGCGTAGATGCCGGGGACGTTGGTGCGCAGCTGCTTGTCGACGGTGACGAAGCCGCGCTCGACCTTCACGCCCACCTCTTCCAGACCCAGGTTCTCCCAGTTCGGGCGCCGGCCGACCGCCACCAGGACCTTGTCGGCCTCGATGCTGGTGTCCTTGCCGCCGACGTCGAGCGTCACCTGGGCGCGGCCGCTCTTCTCCGTCCACGACTTGGCCTTGGCGCCGGTCAGCACCTCCACGCCCAGCTTCTTCAGCTTGCGTGAGACCAGCTGGACGATCTCCACGTCGTTGCCGGTCAGGATGTTGGGCAGCGCCTCGACGACGGTGACCTTCGACCCGAGCTTGGCGTAGAGCGTCCCGATCTCGATCCCGATGTAGCCGCCGCCGATGACGACGAACTTCTCGGGCACGGCCGCGAAGTCGAGCGCGCCGGTCGAGTCGACGATGGTCTTGCCGTCGAACTTGAACCCCGGGATCTCGATCGGCCGCGACCCGGTGGCGATCACGATGTGGTCGGCCTCGATGGTGGTCTTCCCCTCGGCGCCCGTGACCTCGACCTTGTCGCGCGCGACCAGCTTGGCGGTGCCGGTCAGGTAGTCGCAGCCGTTCGACTTCAGCAGCGTGCGCACGCCGCCGGTCAGCTTGGAGACCACGTCGCACTTCCAGCCCTGCATCTTGGCCATGTCGACGCGCGGGTTGTCGGCCAGGATGCCGATGTCGGCGCCGTGGCGGATCTTGTCCAACGTCTTGGCGGCGTTGATGAGCGCCTTCGACGGGATGCAGCCGACGTTCAGGCAGATGCCCCCGGGCTTGTCCTTCTCGACGACGATCGCCTTCTTGCCGAGCTGTCCCAGCCGGATCCCGGCGACGTAACCGCCCGGGCCGGCGCCGATCACCAGCGCGTCCACGCGCTTCGTCTGGTCCGCCATGTCGGCAGCCTTATACCCGAACGCCGCCCGACGGCAACCGCCGCAGGAAGACGGTCAAGCGACGGTCAGGCGCGGGGAAGCCGGCCGCGCGATCGATCGAGCCCGTCGAGCTGCTCTTGCAGGGCCGCCGAGGGCTGGCTGAAGACGTGCTCGATGATGGCGTGGGCGGGGGGAGCTTCGACCGCCTCCTCGGCGGCCAGGGCGGCCCGCACCTCGGCCTCGGCCGCGCGCGTGAGCTCGGCCTGCGCGGCCGCGTCGACGGTCTTCTGGACGGCCAGCCAGGCGCCCAGGCGGGCGATGCCGTCGTTGTCGGCCGTGACCACCGCCTCGATCAGCGTCGCGCCGCCGCCGCCGCGGGCGCGCTCGGCCGCCGCGCGCACGCTGGCGTAGACCGCCGGCAGGTCGCCGCCGTCGACGCGCACGCCCGGGAACCCGTAGGCCAGCGCGCGCACGGCGATCGTCTCCGACTTCATCAGCAGCGACGGCTGGTCGTTCACGCACACGAACACGACCGGCAGACGAAAGACAGCCGCGAAGTTGAGGCCGGTGTGGAAGTCCTCGGCGTCGATCTCCAGCGCGTCCAGGTAGCCGAGCGCGACGGTCGGCTTCTTCTGCATCTTGGCGGCCCAGGCCACGCCCGCGGCGTGCGGCAGCTGCGTCGCGGCGTGCGGCGAGGCGGGGAGAATGTTGAGCGCGCGCGGGAGCGCCGGGCACCCGGGCAGGCGGTGCCCGCGCGCCCGGTCGTGCGCGTTCCCGAACAGCTGCGCCGCCAGCGGCGCCACCGGCAACCCGCGCCAGAGCGCCGCGCCCGAGGCGTGCCGCCGCCCGGGCGCGATGATGTCGCTGGCCGACAGCGCCGCCGCCGCGCCGACCACCGCCGCCTCCGCCCCACGCGTCGCCGCGTACGAGCCGATCCGCCCGCTGGCGACCAGGCCACGCGCCGCCTCGTCCAGCGCGCGCATCCGCGCCATCGCCCGGAGGACGTCGCGCGACAGTGCCGCGTCGATGGCGGGCGCGCCGGACCTGGCCGGGGGCAGCACCGCGTAGAGGCCGGTGGCGCGGCGATGGTCCTCGTCCGACCAGGCCTCGATCTCGGTGAGGCCCGGATCGCCCATCCCGGCGCGGATCAGCGGCAGCGACGATTTTCCGCCGCTGAAGCCGGCCGGCGGCCGCGAGGGGGGGATGGACTTGGGCGCCGCCATCAGCGTTCTTCTGCCCCCAGGTGCGCCCCCAGCTGCGCCCCCAGAGGCGCCGGCGCCTCGAGGGCGCGCTTGATCTCGCCGACGAACTGGGCGGCGTCGAGGCCGTCGAGGACCCGGTGGTCGAACGACAGCGACAGGTTCATCAGCTCGCGGATCTCGATCTTGTCGCCGACGACGGCCGGACGGCGCGCGATCCGGTGCACGCCCAGGATCGCCACCTCGGGCGGGTTGATGATGGCGGTGGCCATCACGCCGCCCCACGCGCCCAGGCTGGTGATGGTGAACGTCGACCCGACGAGATCCTCACGCGTGGCCTTGCCGGTGCGGGTGGCGTCGGCCAGCCGCTCGATGTCGCGCGCCAGCTCGGTGAGCGACTTGTGGTCGGCGTCGCGGATGACGGGGACGACCAGGCCGTTCTCCGTCGCGGTGGCCAGGCCGATGTGCAGGCGCTGCCACTGGATGATCTCGCTCGCCTTCTCGTCGAGCATGGCGTTCATCTGCGGATACTTCTTCAGCGCGCCGACGGTCGCCTTGATGATCAGCGGCAAGAACGACAGCTTGGTGCCGGTCGGCGCCAGCTTGGCGTTCAGCCTGGCCCGCAGCGCCACCAGCTCCGTGCAGTCGATCTCCTCGACGTAGGTCGCGTGCGGCGCGGTGAACTTCGACCGCGCCAGCGTCTCGGCGATCTTGCGGCGCATGCCGCGGAACGGGATGCGCGTCCCCTCGCCCTGGCGGAGATCCCTGGCGGCCGGCGCGGCGGCGGGCGCCGCGCCCGGGCCGTGCGCCTTCACGTCGTCGGAGGTGACGCGCCCGGCGCGGCCGGTTCCGACCACGGTCCGAATGTCGACGCTCAGGTCGCGGGCCAGCTTGCGCGTGGCGGGCGTGGCCAGCACGGCGCCGCCCGAAGCGGCGGGCGTGCCGTTGGTCGCCGGCGTGGCGGCCTGGGCAGGCTCTGACGCCGCCGGCGCGCCGGGCGCCTTGGCCGGCGCCTCCACGCCACCTTCGGTCTCGAGGACGATCAGGACCTTGCCGACCGGGCAGCGCTCGCCCTCGGCGAACATCCGCTTGGCGACGCGACCGGCGCGCGGAGCGCCGATCTCGACCGTCGCCTTGTCGGTCATCACCTCGACCATCGGCTGGTCTTCCTTGACCGGGTCGCCCTCCTTCACCAGCCAGCGCACCACCTCCCCCTCGACCACGCCCTCCCCGATGTCGGGGAGCCGGAACTCGTACGTCATCAGAAGGTCACCACGCGCTCGACCGCATCGAGGATGCGATCCGCGTCGGGCAGGTACTCGTGCTCGAGCGTGTAGGGGAACGGCGTGTCGAGCCCGGTCACGCGGAGGATCGGCGCCTCCAGGCTGAGGATCGCCTTCTCGGCGATGGTCGCCGCCAGCTCGGCCCCGAACCCGGAGGTGCGCGGCGCCTCGTGCGCGATGACCACGCGGCCGGTCTTGCGAACCGAGGCCAGGATCGCCGCCTCGTCGAACGGGACCAGCGTCCGGAGGTCGATCACCTCCAGATCGTAGCCGCGCTCGGCGCCCTTGGCGGCGGCGTCCAGCGCCACATTGACCATGGCCGACCAGGCCAGCACCGTCACCTGGCGCCCCTCGCGCGCGATCCGCGCCTCGCCGATCGGGATGGTGAACTCCCCGTCCGGGACCTCGGCGCGCGGCGCGCGGTAGTAGCGCTTCGGCTCCATGAAGATGACCGGGTCGTCGCCCCGGATCGCGCTGGCCAGCAACCCCTTGGCGTCGACCGGGTTCGACGGGCAGACCACCTTCAGCCCCGGCACGTGCGTGAACAGCGCCTCGGGCGACTGCGAGTGGTAGTGCCCGCCCTTGATGCCGCCGCCCACCGGCGTGCGCACCACGACCGGCGCGAAGTACTCGCCGCCCGACCGGTAACGCAGCTTGGCCAGCTCATTCACGATCTGGTCGAAAGCTGGATAGATGTAGTCGCCGAACTGGATCTCGGGGACCGGGCGCATGCCGTAGAGCGCCATCCCGATCGCCGTCCCGACGATCCCCGACTCGGCCAGCGGCGTGTCGATGCACCGCTCGGCCCCGAACTCTTCCTGCAGGCCCACGGTGGCGCGAAACACGCCGCCGAAGCGCCCCACGTCCTCGCCCAGCACGACCACCCGCGGATCGCGGCGCATTTCGACGCGCAGCGCATCGTTCACCGCTTGAAGCAGATTCATCTCCGCCATGGCGCCCCGGCACCTACCGTAATCTGCGGCCTAGTTCAAGTCCGGCTTAGGTGGTCGGTGGCCGAAGCTTGTAACCGACGTGCCGCACCGTTTCGATCATGGCGCTGCCGGGGCCCAGCTTGGCGCGCAGGCGGCGGACGTGGATGTCGACGGTCCGGGTCCCGCCCGCGTAGCGGTAGCCCCACACGCGCGACAGCAGCTGCTCGCGCGAGAACACGCGTCCCGGGCGCTCGGCCAGGAACTTGAGCAGCTGGAACTCCTGCCGCGGCAGCTTCAGCGCCCGGCCGCGGTAGGCGGCCTCGACCGCCACCGCGTCGATCACCAGGTCGCCGATCTTGATGCGGCCGGCCGCGCGGAACGACGACATGCGCCAGTCCAGCTGGCGGATGCGCGCGTAGAGCTCGGGGCCGACGACGGGCGCCAGCACGAAGTCGTCGGCGCCCGCCTCGGGATCCAGCCCAGCCAGGCGGGACACCTCGACGCACAGCAGGACCGGGACATCAGCCAGCGACCCAACCTCGCGCACGCGCCGGATGGCAGCGCGCCCGACCTCCAGGTGCGCGCCGGCGTCGACCACCACGACCGAAGGACGAGACAGCTCGATGTCCTCCGGAAGCTGATCGACATCGTAGCCGACGGCGACGACTTCGCAGCCGAGGTCATTGAGCGCGGCCGCAGGCGAGTCCGCCTCCGACGCCGCAGTGGCAGGATTGGAGGTCACGACCAGGGCGCGCATCTACGCGGCTACACTATCCGTCTGCGCCCAAGGCTTCAACTTCGCCCTTTTTGCCACCTTCCCCGAAATATCAAGGGGGCGTTTCCAAAATCTGAGCGGCAGCCGTCCGCCGGCGCTTGGCGCGGCACCAACCTGGTGCAATACTCTTGCTTGATGGACGACTTCCACTGCTCCTTCTGTGGGAAGCGCCGCCGCGAGGTGCGCAAGCTGATCTCGGGGCCGCGCGTGTTCATCTGCGACGAGTGTGTCGCCCTCTGCAACGACATCATCGCCAAGGAAGAGGCCGCCGAGCGGCCCAAGCACCCGCGCCCGCGCGAGATCTGGGACGAGCTGAACAAGTACGTCATCGGTCAGGACCGGGCCAAGAAGGCGCTGTCGGTGGCGGTGCACAACCACTACAAGCGCATCGGCCAGCACGGCAAGGCCGGCGAGGTCGAGATCCAGAAGGGGAACATCCTGCTGCTCGGCCCCACGGGCTGCGGCAAGACGCTGCTGGTCCAGACGCTGGCGAAGAAGCTGGACGTGCCGTTCGCGATGGCGGACGCCACCACGCTGACCGAGGCCGGCTACGTCGGCGAGGACGTCGACAGCGTGATCAAGGCCCTCTACCGCAACGCGGGCAACGACCCGGAGAAGGCCAGCCGCGGCATCGTCTGCATCGACGAGATCGACAAGATCGCGCGCAAGGGCGGCGGCCCGTCGGTCACCCGCGACGTCTCCGGCGAGGGGGTGCAGCAGGCGCTGCTGAAGATCCTCGAGGGGAAGCAGGCCTCGATCACGCCCGACGGCGCCCGCAACCGGCCGCAGCAGGAGCTGATTCAGGTCGACACGACCGACATCCTCTTCGTCTGCACCGGCGCGTTCAACGGCGTGGAGGAGATCGTCCGCCGCCGCGTCGGCGAGCGCGGCCTGGGCTTCGGCGCGCAGGTCATCAAGGGTGAGGAGTCGAAGAACACCCTCCGGGCGCTGACCCGCACCGAGGACCTGATCAAGTTCGGCATGATCCCCGAGTTCATGGGGCGCCTGCCGATCATCGTCGCCGCCGACGATCTGGATGTCGACATGCTGGTCGAGATCCTCTGGAAGCCCAAGAACGCCCTCGCCAAGCAGTACGAGCGGCTGTTCGAGATGGAGGGGGTCAAGCTGCGCTTCACCGAGGACGCGCTGCAGGGCGTGGCCGAGGAGGCCACCCGGCGCAAGTCGGGCGCGCGCGGCCTACGGGCGATTCTCGAAGAGGTCATGCTGGAGGTGATGTACGAGATCCCCTCTCTGACCGGGGTCAGCGAGTGCGTCGTCACCCGTGACGTGGTGGTGTCCCGCAGCCGGCCCCAGCTGGTGCGCGAGAAGAAGGCCTCATAGCCGAAGCCTCAAGTTCGCCGGAATCGGCGTCGAAGGAGGCCCTGTCAGGCGGCTTCCGCCTTTACCCGCCCGAAACCGGTATTACGATTTGCCAAGCCGAAGGTCGATTTCATGCTGAGCCCCAAAGAAAAATCACAGATCCGGACAGTGCTTGAAGAGGAGCAGAAGCGCCTCGCCAAGAAGAGTGAAAACGCCCTCAACTACTCGATGAACCACGAGCGGAACATCGGGCGGGACTCCATCGACGAGTCGATGGAGGAGGAGATCTTCTCCACCGAGATGCGGCTGCACGACCGCGAGAAGTTCCTGCTCGGGAAGATCGCCAAACAACTGGCGCGGCTGGACGCCGACGAAATTGACGTGTGCGAGGACTGCGGCGAGAAGATCTCCTTCCGGCGGCTGTTGGCGCGCCCCGTCACCACGCTCTGCATCGACTGCAAGGAGCAGAGCGAGCGCGAGGAGCAGGCCAGCGAGCAGCCCGGTCGGGCTGGCGCTGCGTTCGGCGACCTCGGCGAGGGCGGCGAAGGCGAGACCAAGCTGCCCGCCGAGGAGTAGACGGTCGACTCGGCCGCTCTCCGGCCGAGCCGTTTCCGTTCATACAATTGCTGCTCCCGCCCTTTCGTTATAGCGTCGTCGGTGCGGATCTCTGACGATGGCCGATAACCGATATCGCATCACCGAGCGCGTGGCCGCCGGTGGGATGGCCGAGGTGTTCCGTGGCGTCGCCGAGTCGATGCGCGGGTTCAAGAAGAACATCGCCATCAAGCGGATCCTGCCCTCGCTCACGAAGAACAAGAAGTTCGTGGCGATGTTCCTGGACGAGGCGCGGCTGTCGTTGTCGCTGCAGCACGCCAACATCGTCCAGGTGTTCGATATCGGCCACACCGACGACACGTACTTCATCGTCATGGAGTACGTCGACGGCGTCGACCTGAAGGCGATCCTCGACTGGCGCCGCCGCGTCGGCAAGCGGATCGCCGTCGCGCACTCGCTCTACATCATCACTGAGATCTGCAAGGGTCTCTCCTACGCGCACGAGCTGACGAACCAGGAGAACGACGCGCCGCTGGGGATCGTGCACCGCGACGTCTCGCCGCCCAACGTGCTGCTCTCCAAGCAGGGCGAGGTGAAGGTCGTCGACTTCGGCCTGGCCAAGGCGACCAGCCAGGTGGAGGTCACCGACCCCGGCGTCGTCAAAGGGAAGATGAGCTACCTCTCCCCCGAGGCGGCGCGCGGCGAGGAGGTCGACCACCGCGCCGACATCTTCGCGGTCGGCATCCTGCTGTACGAGATGCTCACCGGGAAGCGCCTGTTTTACGGCGAGACCGACTACCAGACGGTGGAGCTGGTCCGCAACGCCAAGATCCCGCCGCTGCGCCCCCAGAACCCGCAGGTCGAGCCCGAGCTGGAGGACATCGTCCGCAAGTCGCTGGCCAAGCGGAAAGAGGACCGCTACCAGAGCGCCACCGACCTGCAGGACGCGCTGGCGCAGTACAGCTACTCGCGCGGCCTGAAGGTCATCTCCCGCGACATCGCCGAGCTGGTGCGCCAGTGCCTGGAAGACAAGCGCATGCAGTCGGGCGAGGGGAAGCCCAGGACCAACATCATCGATCACCTGCTGCAGGGCGACCTGGACAAGTTCACCTCGGTCGACTTCGAGGATCCGGGGGCGCAGCCGCTCTTGGCCGACGAGCTCGGCCGGGGACCGACGGCGCCGACACCCGCCACCGAAGGCGACTTCGTCGACCCCCGCGTCTGGGCCGACGACGAGCGGACGACCGGCCCCTCACCCGCCGATCTGCACGCCTTCGAGTCGCGGCGAACCTCGCGCGACGTGCCGCCGGTTCCGGCCGCGGCTCCGCGCCGCGCCGCCGAGACCCGCATGCGCGTCCCCACCGGCGAGAACCGCGCCGCCCCCCGTCCCTCGCCGCCCGCCGCGCACCCGGCCGAGTCGACGCCCGGCCCCGAAGCGCTGGCCAACGTGCTCGAACCCATGCCCGCTCCGGGCGCACTGCTCCCCGACGCCATGAACGCCGGCGCGCCGCGCGTCGTGCAGGCCCCGAGCCGCCCGGGCCGCAGCTTCCTGATCGGTATGCTGATCGGGACGGTGCTCCTCGGCGCCGCGGTCGCGATCGCCTTCAACAAGCGCAACACCTCCGGCGCAACGCCGGCACACACCGCCCCAGCGCCGTAGAACGCCCGCTGGACGATTTTCGTCCAGCGCCACTTCGCGTTGATCTGATCGAGGGTCGAGGGCGCTTGCTCGGCAGGGCGCCAGCCCGCCGTATCCGCGCGTCCGGCGAGCGCCATCGTGCGGCCGTCGGCAGTGACTCGGGCCGCGCGGTTCGAGCCCGCACGAAATCTGGGCAGGCGCCCGCGAGAGCATTTCTAGCGGCCGTCGCTTGCGGCTACCGCGCGGGGCGGACGCTGCGCCCGAACGAAGCTAACCGCCGCTTGGTCGCGCTCGCCGGACGCGCGGATACGGCGGGCTGGCGCCCGGCCCTCGAATCTACCCAATCAGTTCAACCTGAAATGGGTTCTAGGCCTGCTAGCGGCGGAGCATGCGAAGGAGCTTGGCGCGGTCGGCGGGGCCGAGCTCGCCGGAGACGACGAGGACGGTGGCGTAGGCGAGGGCCGCCAGGGCGGTGACGGCGAGGCCGACGATCTTGCCGTGGCCGGGGGTGAAGTGGCCGACGGCCAGGCCGGCGGCGATGGCCAGCGCGACGCGCGCCAAGGTAGCGGGCGGGGGGGTGCCGCCGAGGCGGGAGCGGACGTAGATGACGGCGGCCAGGAAGCCGGCGACGGTGCCGAGGGCGGTGGCGGTGGCGGCGGCCATCAGCATGGGGGTGCCGCTGGCGGCGTGGGGGACCAGGAGCGCCGCGGCGCCGGTGCCCACCAGCACGGTGAGCGCCACGAAGGAGACGGTGGCGCGGGTCTGGCCGGCGGCGTTCAGGATGGCGCAGGCGACGGCCAGCAGGGCCAGGGCGCACTCGCCGGCCACCAGGATCGGCATGGCAGGGGCGCCGGCAACGTAGGCGGGCTTGTAGATCACGCCCAGCAGGGCGGCCGGGCGGGCCGCCAGGACGATGCCCATCGCGGCGACCAGGATCAGGGCGTAGCGCATCGTCTGGGTGACGTAGAGCCGGGTCGCCTCTCGGTCCTCGGCGAACGTCGACCGCGAGATCAGCGGGAAAATGACGAACGTGACGACCATCAGCGCCTGATACGGCAGCAGCGCCAGCGTGCGCAGCGCCTGGTACTGCGCCGCGACCGCGTCGGCCGCCTCCGTCCCGACGACCGGGCCGGCGAAGTGGTGCAGGACCGGCTGGTCGTAGTTGAGCGCGACGTTGAGCAGCATGTTGTAGAGGACGACGGCGCCCATGTAGCCGACCAGGCGCCCCACCGGGAAGCGCTGGGCCGACGGCGGCAACCGCATCACCCGCGCGGCCACCACCGTGATGAAGGCGGCGGCGGCCGCGAACCCGATGAACGCCCCGGTGACCTTCCAGAGCACGGCCAGCCCCAGCAGCAGGAAGGTCTTGCTGGTGGAGAACCCGATGTCGAACGTCGCCTGGGTCCGGAAGCGGCGCAGGCCGTTGGCCGACCCGACGAACACCGCATAGACCGCGTACAGGAACGGGATGGCGGCGGCGATGCGAAAGTAGACCGTGTAGCGCGGCGCGTGCTCGAAGGCGGCCAGCAGCGGCGCGCCCCAGAACAGCGCCAGCGCGATCACCGCGCCCAGGACCACCTGCATGCGGACGCCGGCGCGCTGGACCGCCTCGGCGCGGGCGTCGTCCTCGGCGGTGAACTTGGAGACCGACTGGATGGTCGCCTGCACGACCGTGTTGTTCACGATCGAGATGATGTTGTTCACCACGGCGAAGGCGCCGTAGTCGACCACCGCCAGGAAGCGGGTCAGCAGCACCTGCTGCACGAACCCGCTGAGCATGAAGTAGATCTTGGCGGCGCCGATGAAGACGGCGCCCTTGGCGGCGGTCGAGCCGACCGCCTCGGTCGCGGCGGCCGCCGGCGCGCCCGCGTCGGGACTGGCGCTCACGACCGGACCCCCGAGACGACGCGCTCGATTCCCGCCAGGTCGCGCCGGATCCGCACGTCGGTGAACCCGGCCGCGCGCAACAGCTCGGCCGTGGCGGCGGCCTGCCCGATCCCGATCTCCAGCGCCAGGCCGCCCCGCTCCGCCAGCAAGGCCGGCGCGGCCGTCACCAGCCGTCGCACGAGGTCCAGGCCGTCCGGCCCGCCGTCGAGCGCCAGCGCCGGCTCGGCCTTCACCTCGGGCGGCAGCGCCGCCAGGTCGCCCGATGGGATGTAGGGCAGGTTGGCGACGATCAGCGAAAACGGCGCGTGCGGCGCCAGCGGCGCGCCCAGATCGCCCTCGACGAAGGTGACGGCCAGGGCCAGCTTCTCGGCGTTGGCGCGGGCCACGGCCAGCGCGTCGGGCGAGATGTCGGCGGCGAACACGGCCGCCCCCGGGCGCAGCTTGGCCAGCGTCAGCGCGATGGCGCCCGACCCGGTGCCGACGTCGGCGATCCGCTCGTCCGCCGGCTCGCGCGCGGCTTCACCCAGACGCTCGCGCGCCTCCTCGACCAGCGTCTCGGTGTCGGGGCGCGGAACCAGGACGCGCGCGTCGACCGCCAGCTCCAGCCCCCAGAACTCTTTCTTGCCCAGCAGGTAGGCGACCGACTCGCCCGCCTGCCGTCGCTTGATGAGCGCGCGGATGTCCGCCAGCTCCGCCGGCAGCAGCGGGCGATCGAACTGCACGTAGAGCTGCACGCGGGGCAGCCCCAGCGCGTGCGCCACCAGCAGCTCGGCGTCCAGCCGGGGCGTCTCGATGCCGCGCTCGGTGAAGCGCGCCACCGTCCAGCGGATCACCTCCAGGACGGTCCAGCGCGCGGGCGCCGGCACGGCGGCGGTGGAAGGCTCGCTCAACCCGGTCACTTCATCCGCAGGCGGTCGACGGGCACGCCGCCGAACAGGTGCCGCTCGATGATCTCGTTCACGTCGCCCACGGTCACGCCGCCGTACCAGACTTGCTCCGGGTAGACCACCACGGCCACGCCCCGTGGGCACTGGTCGAGACAGCCGGCGGCGTTGGCCCGGATGCGCCCCTTCACGCCGCGCTCGTGCAGGAGGCGCTTGAACTCGTCCCGAACCGCCTCGCTCCCCTTCGAGGCGCAGTCCCCCTTGGGGTTCCCGGGATCGCGCCGGTTGGTACAGACGAAGACGTGCTTGTCGAAGTGGGGCTCGGCCATTGAAACGGCGATTATAGCGTCCCTACCTCGCTGGCGTGGACCCAACCTTCCAGGCCGTTGCCCAGCCGGACGCGCAGCCAGTCCTGATCGTGCTCGATCAAACGCACCCGCAGGCCGGCGTGGACCTGGAAGCTGGTCCGGTAGGCGTCGTCCGCCCCCTCCTTGACGGCCACCGCGTCGGGGAGCACCACGCCGAACGGCAGCCGGTCCAGCCGGGCGCGGCCGAACAGCAGCGCGCCGGCCAGCAACGCCGCCGCGCCGACCACCGCCAGGCCCGCCCCCAGCGCCGGGCGCAGGTCGTCGCGGGCCCGCCGGCGGACCAGCAGCAGCGCGAAGAACCCCAGGTACAGCGCCACGAACAGCCAGGTCTCCGTCGAGGGGCCGAGCGCCGTCACCGCCCGCATCCAGAGCGGATCGCGATCCTCGCCCTCGATCCGATCGCTGGCCTGTCTGGCGGCGGCCTTGCGCGCCTCGGCCAGGTTGTAGCGGGCGTCGTCGTCGCCCGGGTTCAGCGCCAGCGCCTTCTCGAACGCCCAGATCGCCGGGCCCAGGGTCCCCTTGCGGAAGTAGGCGTCGCCCAGGTTGAAGAACAGATCGCCCGAGACGGTGCCCTGGCGTTCCAGCTCTTCGTAGGCAGCCACCGCCCCGGCGTAGTCGCCGTGCAGGTAGGCCTCGTTGCCGCGCCGCCAGGCCTCCTCGCGGCGATCGGCGTGCGCCGGCCGCGCCGCGACGATCAGCAGCGCACCTGCGAACACGACGGCGAACACCCGCCGGCCGGTCACGCCTTCGCCCCCCCGCCGAACGGCGCCCGCTCGATCGCGTCGATCAGCTGCTCGGCGCGCGCCAGCATGTCGGCCAGCGCGTTCGGGTTCGCCGACGTCCCGGGCGCGAAGCGCGCCTCGTCGCAGGACTCCAGCGCGCCGATGACCGCGGCGGCCTCGGCGTCGGGCAGGCCGCGGGCGCGCAACAGGGCCCCCAGCTCGTCGAGCCGCAGCCCGCCGACCTCGGCGCCCAGCCGCTCGGACAGCGCCCCGCGCAGCACGCGATCGATCTCGACGTAGAACGGACCCGCCTGCCCCGCCGCGCGGTGCGCCTCGGCCGCGCGCAGGCGGCGCCGCGCCATCGAGCGCATCCGCCGCCGGCGCGTCCGCCCTTCGTCGCGATCCAACCGCGCGCGCACCCGGCCGAACAGCGCGAACAGCGCCAGCGCCAGCGGCGGCATGACCACGGTGGCCGTGAACGCGGCGCTGTGCAGGAAGGCGACGCCGCTCTCGCCGCCCAGCCCGCCGCGCCCGCG